>NZ_JNUP01000064.1:0-269264 GCF_000758165.1 Spirochaeta lutea
ACCTACGTGCCGAAGTACATTTCGGCGTGATGAGGCGGGTGTGCTCTGGGGGGGTCTGAGGTGCAAAAAAGTTACAGGCTTTTGCGCACTATAAAACGGCATCCACCCACGCTGGAAAAGGCAGCGTTACCCATACCCCGGTCCATGCCCCGGCTACGGCACAGGCGGCCACGGTACATGCGGCCGGGGCGATTGCTTCCGGGACTACTCGTTCATTTTGCGCTTGAGATCTTCCATCATCTGGTCGACCTCGGCGGTATCAACATCCTCAGCCTTGGGGGCACTCTGGCCGGATGAGGCCTTTTTACCCGAGGCGCCGCTGGTATCCTCAATGTAGAGGCGGCTTTTCAGGTTTTCCAGCATTTCATCGGCGCTGCCCCCGGACCCGGCTTCAAGGGCGGCAAACTGCTGCTCCAGGGAGGTGTTGGAGGGACCGTCAAGCTCCTTCAGGGCATCTGCCTCGGCTTCAATCTGGTCTACCCGGGCCTCCATACGGTCGAAGGCCTCGAAGGCTGATGACTGGGAAATACCGGAAAGCTGATCCTGGATCCGCTTCTGGGCTTCCGCCCGGCGGCTGCGGGCCAGGAGAAGATTCTTTTTGCGCTGGGCTTCTTCGATACGCTGCTGGAGACCCCGCAGGGCATCCTTCAGCTTGGCCACAGACTCGTGCTGGGCCTCCCACTGCTCTTTGTATTTCTCCGCGTCGGATTCACACTGCTTTTTTTGAAGCAGGGCTTGTTTTGCCAAACCCTCGAAGTGGGCTGCCCGGTCCGGTTCCTTCTCGGCCGCCCGGACGGCAAGGATAGCCTTGCGCTCCCATTCCTTCGCCTGGTTGAGCATCTCCTGCATCTGACGCTCAAGTTTTTTCTCGTCTGCTATGGCCCCGGCCACACTTCGTTTCGACTCAATGAGCTGCTGATTCATCTCGGTGATGAGAGTGTTCAACATTTTTTCGGGATCTTCGGATTTACTGATTAACTGATTAAGGTTCGCGCTTATGACCCGCTTCAGTCTGCTAAAAAGGCCCATCTAATGTCCTCCTCAGGAATGCCTGTACTTAGATAATACCGGGTAGTGCTGGGCAATGGCCAGCCCGATGGCGTCCATTGATGCCTGAAACTCTTCCAAGTCCATGGTATTCAGCTCTAGGGTGTCCATTATTACAACATAATGATCTTCCAAGGCGTAGGCACCATGCACAAGATCGAGATTGAACCGCAGCAGGGTCTCAAAGAGTTCGCTGAGTTCCTGGCGGTCCCCAGGGGGAAGCTCCATTAACCGGCATCGGATGGTAACCAAGGACTCATCCACAAAGATGATGATCTGGTTTAAACCCTTGTCAGGATCGTTTACCAACCACACATCCTCACTTACCTGCTCGCTGGTAATACCCAGGGTTACGAGATAGCTTTGTATTCTATTATTTGCGTTATTCACAAAAGCCCCTTTCAGGATTGGTTTCCGGATAACCTCGAGGCCTATGATACCACGCTATCCAAGAAAAATCTGTCCTGAATTATCGATTGCCAGAATGGTCTTGCAGTTCGAGCAGCGAAAGCGCCCGGGTTTGGAGGCTTTGAGCTTGGTAGAACAGATCGGACAACGGAAAATCTTGGGAAAGGCATCAGAGGCTTGGCTGGAGGCGCCCTTCTTGAAGAAGTCCACCGCCTCATCAATATTATCTTTTATGTTGAAGAACTGGGAGAATCCAAGCAGCTGAAACACCTCGTATACCTTGGGCTGAATCTCCAAGAGGACCAGGTCTCCGCTTCGAGGCTTCACCGCCTTCAGGAAGGCAGTGAATGATCCGATTCCCGTACTGGAAACGTAGGTGAGGCCGTTACATTGGAATATTAGTTTGGTGAATCCGGTTTCGATAGCGCGGTTGACCCGTTTCTGAAAAAAGTTGGAGTTGTAGGTATCAATATAACCGTTCAGGTAAAGAACCAAGACCCCTTCCGCGCCTTCTATTTTCTGAAGCCGGATTTTAAGGCTTTCATCCTTCTCTTCGTCAAACCCTGGAACTATTTCGTTATTACTGCTCATGACTCCCCACTCTATTCGGTGAATTCATTCTATTCATCGGGATTTTCTTTGTCAAATCATTCGTTCAACTTACAGTATCGGCATACTACTCTTATTACTATAATCCCTGTCCAGCAGAAATTATAGCTCCATTTAACAGATTAGCGGGATTTTTTACCAGGAGGCGGATTAATTCATCCAGGTCCTCAGGCTTACCGGGCTCACCCTGGGGCAGATGACGTCTGGCTTGGGCAAGCAATCCCGGGCTGTAGTATTCCGTGGCGATGTATCCCGGACAGATTACATTGCAGCTTACTCCGAATTCTGCGGCTTGGCTACTCACTGATTTCGCCAACACCCCCAGGCCGGCTTTTGCCGCTTGATATACCGCGGTCTGCCGGTAGCCGTTTATACGGTCCGCCCCGGTTCCCCCGAACAGGAGGATTCTACCGAACCGGCGCTCCATCATCCCCGGGAGAACCGCAGAGACTAGTGCTCCGGGAAGCGCCAGGTTAAGCAGGGTAATGTGCTGCCAGTCCCCGGGGGCGGCCAGGGTGAGGGGGCCGTGGAGGTAGGGGCCGAAGGCACAAATCAGAATGTCCCATTGAGTAAGGGGGCCTGTTTCGTCCTGAAGTTGGGCGATGGTTTGTTCGGGCGTTCGAATCTCCATAGATACCACTGATAACCCCTGAACCCCAGCAAGCTCGGGACGGGATTTGGGTCTACCCAGGGCGGTAACCTGACAGCCCAGGTCTAATAGGGTATGGGTACAGGACAGGCCGATGCCCCCGGTGCCGCCGATGACCAGGGCTTTTTTGGTTTTCCATGTGGTTTCTTGACCCGGCATGGTTAGCATCATACTATGAAAGAAGCCATGTGTGCACAGGAGGTTGGTATGAAGCGGTCCTCGGGAGGTTTTTTTTGGTTTACCGGGTTGTTGTTAACCCTGGTTTTGGCCCAAGGGGCTGCCCAGAGCCAGGAGCCGGCGGAAGATCAGGGCGAACCCTACGACAGGGTGTATGTTTCCCGGGATTTACGGGATTTTTCCCGGGCCCTCTACGATCCTGAGGGCAGTGATTTTTCTATTGATCCCCAGGGCCGATACCTGATTATGGGGACGGTTTCCACGGTTACGGTGATTGATCCTGCGCCGGAGAGCTACTACACCGAGGTGGAGATTATTCAGGCGGAACGGATGCCGGATAATGAGCTGGAGCGCTTTGACGGGATTATTGCGGTCTTCGATTCGCGGTTCATGGATCTGATTCCCCAGCGGGCGCCCATGAACCCCGGGCCCGAGTTGATTGTCCCCAACCGGAAGGGGCTGTTCCTGGTGGAGTATTACGGTCCCTACGAAATGGGGGGCGGGGTTCTCATCCCGGTTTTCGTTTTATTGGAATACCAGGGGTTATAGGAATGATCCCAGGGCGCAACACCCCTTCGGTACCCACTGTGTATCTCAGCTCCGGCAGAATCATAGACGCCGGCGGTGTTTGGGCCGGCGGAGAGGGTGTATCTTGAACCGCTTGTCAGGGATGCTCCTGCTTTTTTCACGGGTGTTTGTGGCGCGTATGGTGGCAGTCCTGGCGGGATTGGCTATTCTGATTGTCGCCGATACCCTGGGGCTCATGTTCCTGGGGCAGGCCTGGGGTGCCTACGGGGCTCTGGGATGGTCCGGGTTGGCGAGTCTATTGATTACGGTTTTGGTGATTCTCCGGCTTCAGGCAGCCCGGGCGTTGTTGCTGGAACGGCTGAAGGCCGGGCAGCTGTCTTCGGGCATCCTGTACCGCTACATCGGGCTGGCAGTGGTGGTGATTCCTGCCATTCTGCCCGGGCCGGTCTCCCTTGGACTGTGTCTTTTTTTATACATTCCCGGGATGCGATGGCTGGTGGGCAGGCTGGTGCTCGGGGCGCGCAGTGATGTGCGCCGAGCCCTGGTGCAGCATTTGGCTGCAGACCACCACGAGGCGGGATAGGTTCGGGCCTCGTTTGTCCGGAGCTTTTCCCTGTTCCGGACCATGTCTCTGATTCTGTCCCTGTTCCAGAACATGTCCTTATGTAAGGGTATTGGATCCATGGGAGTCTGGTTCTTGATTGTCCGGTCATCCGGCTCATTACCCAACAGATCGCAGGTAAGCCGAGCGTAGTGCGCAAAAGGTTGTAACATTGCATCCCGGCAACACCACCCATGGGTGGACTGACTGATTGCTCCACTATATCTGGTGTCGTTTACAACCTTTTGCGCACTACGTAAGCCTAGCCAGCGCTTTCCCTCGAAATACACCCTATTGCTCGAGCATAGATACCCGTGATAATCCTATCGGCGGCGAAACACCCGTTCCATGAGGACCAAAAATCGGAACCAGGGCAGATGGATTCCGGTAAACACGAGCAGGGGATTACGGTACCACTCCCGAAGGAATTCCCGGCCGTTCCGGAAACTGATCCTGCTTACCCGGGGGGTGGTGCCCAGGGTCATGTTGAAAAATTCCCGGGAATAAATCTGAATACCCGAGTTGAGCCGGGTTCGTCGGCGGTATAGCCATTTGTTCTCGCCCCGGGGACCATCCCCCACCAGCAGTAGGTTCGGTGAGGCTTTTCGGATGGCCATACAGATATTGGTTTCCATCTCCCGGCTGTAGCGGCCCATAAAGCGGCCGACGATGCGCGCTCCCGGGAAGGTTTGGCGCAGGTTTGATTCGATCTGGCTGATCGCCGTGGAGCTGCCGCCGAGAAGGTACAGGGTACCCCGGCGCCGTTCCAGCCAGCCCAGTACGGATATGATTGCATCGAAGGGATAGTACCGGGCGGGCATGGGGCGCCCTAGGGCATGGAGTCCCCGGGTAATCTCTTTGGATACGGGAAGGACCAGGCTGGCAGCCTCAAGGGTTTTCCGGTAGCTGCGATCCCGCCGGGCCCGCAACAGGTCCCGGGTACGGAGAAACACGATCTGAGCCGGTTCCTGGCTGTCCATGAGACGATCCAGGACGGCATGAAAATCCTCCTGAAGAACACAATCCACCGGGATGCCGAGTATTCGTGTTCTCGTAATGAGTGTCCGTTGATTTTGATTTATCGATAGTTTATCTGCCACCGCGTAACCTCTCCACAAATTGCCTTGATTGCTCCCAGGGCGGCTACCACTGCTGTTTCGCAGCGGAGCACCGAGTTCCCCAGGTAGCCGGGTTGCCAGGAATGCTCCTGGAGCAGCCGGCGCTCCCGGGGTGATATACCGCCCTCGGGACCAAAGAGCAGATACACCTGCTCCGGCAGGGGACAAAGATAGTCGTGAAGGCCCTCTTTTGCAAGCATTGTCTCATGAAAATAGATGCCCAGCGCGCCATCTGTCGGGGTCATAATGACCCTTTCCAATGCCGCAGGATCCTGTAATTCCGGTATGCCCGGAGAACCGCTTTGCTGCACCGCCTCCTCTATGATCCGCCGGTAGCGTTGGCTCTTTTTCGCCCATCCCCGGGCATCCGGGTCGGGAATACTCCGGTCGCAGAGAATGGGCCGGATGGTCGCAACCCCGAGTTCGGTGGCCTGGCGGATGACCTGATCCAATTTCCGCGCCTTGGGATACCCTACCCAGAGGTGAATCTGAGGGTAGCCTGGGTGTCCGCCGAGCCTGCGGTCCAAACCGGGCTGGTCAAGAGCCTGTTCGGAATCACCCTTAGGGGAGGGTGACTCATCGGGATTGGCGGAGGGCAGGTCCCGATCCTCCTCAGTGCTGGTCCGGGGGGTGACCTCCCCTACAAGGCGGTCCTCGTAGATTTCAATGATGCGCAAGCTTCCCTGCTGGGGCTGAGACGGTGAGGGGACTAATACCGGAATGATCGTACCGACCGCGTACCGTCGTACCCGGACCAGGTAGTGATAGTCTTTTCCGGTGAGATACACCGTTCCCCCGTGGTCCGGCGCCTGGGGGAGTATGAACTGTTTCATTGCGGACTGGACAGGGCCGGCAAGGGAAGGCCGTGGCCTTGGCTGAAGTCAGCGTCCAGGGGCTCCCGGGATTCAATGATTTCACGCATTTCCCGGGGGTCGGCAATGAGTTCCAGGGCTCGCCGGAGGACCAGATCAAATTCAAGGTCATATACCGAGGTGGTGTTAGTCCTCCGCTCGAATTCCCGGCGGATAAGGCGCCTGATGAGCCTATCAGACAGGGAAATGTCGTACTCGGAATGCAGAGTTTCTAAAAACTCGCTAATCCGGGTCGGGCTGGGATCCGGGTTGTCGTCCAGGAATTGCTGAATACGCTGTTCCTCCGTCAAGCGGATAAAATCTTCCTCTTCCTCCCGGGTGAGGGCCGGTTCGCTCAATTCAATATCGGGGGCGATACCAACCTTATCGATGTAGACATTTCCCGGGGTATAATACTTAGACATCGTCAGCCGGAAACCCTTGGATCCGAGACTATGAATCTGCTGGACCGAGCCCTTTCCGTAGGTGGTTTCCCCGATCAAGACGGCCCGACCGCGGTTCCTCAAGGCTCCGGCTAGGATCTCTGCCGCCGAGGCAGTTCCCTGATCGACCAACACCACAATGGGCATGGTATCCGGGATAAGAGAACCGGGTTCAGCGACAAATTGATTGTTTTCCCGGGCAACCCGCCCCCGGGTTCCCACAATGAGGCCGTCGTCAAAGAAGAGATCGGCAGTATCCACCACAGCGGTTAACAATCCTCCTGGGTTGGTCCGTAGATCAATGATCAGCCCCTGAATGTTCTGATTCTTCAGGTCTTGCAGGGCCTGGGCGACTCGGTCATCCGTGGCCGGGGTAAACTGAATAATCCTCAGGTATCCATAGTCCCGGATGGGTTCATACTTAACCGTGGGTATTTCTATGATGGCCCGGGTAAGGGTGACATCAAACTGGGCTGTTTCGCCCCGTAGGATAGAAATGCGTACTTCCGAGCCCGGTTCGCCCCGGAGTCGGTCCACCACCTCGTCGATGGTAAGCTCCTCGGTAGAGGTATCCTCGATGGCGGTAATTAAATCACCGGGCATGAGTCCTGCCCGGAATCCGGGGGTATCTTCAATGGGAGATACGATTTCCACAAAGGGGCGGATCCAGGGTTCATCCTCAGGGGGGATAACCTTATTGATGTACAGCCCCACCCCGCCGAATTCTCCACTGGTTGTATCGCCAAGCTTCCGCATTTCAGTCTCGTCGAGAAACATGGAGTAGGGATCATCCAGGCTCTCGAACATTCCCTTGAGAGCGCCGTCGATGAGGGTTTCGGTATCAACCTCCTCGACATAGCTGTTCTGAATGAACTGCATCACCTGACGCAGCACCGTCAAGGCTTGGTCGTCAGCGGAGGAACCGCTCTGGGACCGTGCGCCCTGGGCAATGCCTTGGGCGGCTGCCACGAATAGAATAAATAATACACAGGCGAAAAATCCGACTGCCGTCCAAAGCCGGCGCTTAGTGGTAGGTGATGTACTCATGAATCCATGGTAGCACATGGAGCACTCCGGCTCAATGTATGCTTAGTGCGCAAAAGGTTGTAAACTACACCAGATATAGCGGAGCAACAGACATCTCTATCCTTAGGTGGTGTCGCCGGGGCGAAAAGTTACAACCTTTTGCGCACTATAGAATATATGCATCCCCGGGCTGCCGTGCAGGTCCGGCGGGGAGCTAAAAAAAAACGCCGCGGCCCGAAGACCGCAGCGGTGTGGTTGCTGCTCTTATGCCTTGTAGGCCCGCAGCATCCAGAGGGTTTTCTCGTAGCGGCCGATAAATCCGGCCATCAAATCTACGGTGCCCTGGTCCTTGGCCTCCTCAGCCAGGGTAAGGATCTCTCGGCTCTGCTTGAGCATGGCGTTAAAATCACCTTCCACAATATCCACCACTTCAGGACCCTTTACCGCCTTGCTGGGCAGTTCGGAAAGGGTTGCTGATGCCATAAAGTCCTTTAGACTCGCCAGGGGGCGGTATCCCAGGGTTAAAATGCGCTCAGCTACCTCGTCCAGGTCTTCCCCGGCCAGATCATAAAACTCCTCAAGCTTGGCATGGAGGGAGAAAAAGTTCTGTCCCTCTACATTCCAGTGCAGATTGTGCAGTTTTATATCCAGCACACCGAGGTTTGCCAGGTAGGTATTCAGGGCCTTAACCACACCCTGGATTTTGTCGTCAGAAAGCCCAATTACTGATGCACTCATACTACGTCTCCTTTTGATAAATCAGTTTTGTATTCAGTACAATTATATATTAATAACAATTTTCAGTTGCGTCAAGGTAATTGGGGGTAGAGTGAAGTAGCTCAGGGCTCCGGGGACGTATCCGGTTGCCCCGGCTTGGTATCGGCTATGCATAGAGTGCACAAAAGCTTGTAACATCCCCATCCGCGGCCCTATCCGGGGGTCAAACCCGGGCAGCTCCGCTATATCCGGTGTGATTTACAAGCTTTTGCGCACTACCCATGGGGCCGGTTTATCCGAAGAAAACCCGGGCTTAGGCGCTGCCCAGGCAGGAGGGGCAGAATCCGTTGAAGTGAACCGAGTGATCGTGTACCTCGAATCCCTGCAGATCCGGTAATGATAAGAGGCTCATGCCAACGGATATATCAAATACGTTCCCGCAGGATTCGCATTTAAAGTGGGCGTGGGTTTCAGGGTTATAGAGATCGTACCGGTTTTCCTTACCTTCGATGGTGATAACCTCGGCGATATGGCGTTCCACGAAGGTTTTTAGGGTATTATACACCGTGGTTTTAGAGAGGCTGGGGATGTCCCCCACCAAATCCTGGTAAATCTGTCCGACGGTGGGATGGTTGTGGTAGTCCATGAGGTATTCCAAGATCCGCTTGCGAGGATAGGAGGGACTCAGATCATGGTCCCGGAGCACGGACAGGGCATCCATGGAATTATCCTCGGGAGGGTCCTTATCAGCATCGGTTCGGAGGTTATGGTACCTGTTAGCATCCAATTTTGTATTCATTACATTAATATAATACTACCAAGATGCGGGGCAATCAAGCCGGCTGTCCCGGAAGTAGTGGTGCGGGGCGATCTTTTATGGTTGCAGTTTTGGCAGCCCGGGTTGAGGCTTGTTGGGGGTGCCGGTTCCCGGTGGGCTCTTAGTTACCCTTCGGGATTACCGTCCCTGGGACTCTTCATGGGTCCCTCCCTGAAACTCTCCCTCGAGCGCGCCACCCCCGAATCAGGAGCCGGCATCACCCTTGGACGCATCACCCTTGGACGCATCACCATTCTCACGTTCTTTACCGTCCGCGCTGTCCTCATCGGTCCCGGCCCGATGGGCTAACTGCTCTTCCAACATTCCCAGGGGAGGATCGGGGTCAACCTCTTCATACCCGGTGTTGATATTGTACAAGCGGTCGGCATACTCGGCCTGGGTCATGGTGTACCCCTGGTCTGGGTCCTGTTCGTCTTCCAGGCTCTCGGGGAGTACATCATCCTGGAGGGGATACACAAATACCCGGCTCCGGCGGTTAGGGTCGTATTTTTTCTGTTTGCTCTCGGGGAGATCCGCAGGGCCGGCCTGAATGAATCCCAGGTTTTCAAACCAGTCGCTGGTCTTTGTGGTTAACACGAACACCCGCTCCAGGCCTAGGCGCCGAGCCTTACCGATGAGGTAGCTCACGATCTTCTGTCCGATTCCCTTGGTGGAGAACCCCGGATCCACTGCAATACCCGCAATCTCTGCGGAATTATCCTCGTACCGGTGCAAGGCGCCGCATCCCCGGACCGAACCGTCGGTAATGTAAACCACGAAGTCCTGGTGCAAACGCTCCAGTTCCTGCTGATCCCGGCGCACGAGAATCCCCTTTTGAATATTGGGCTCCATGATATCCAACACCCCGGGTATATCATCAGCCTGCATATCCCGAATGGACTCAAAGGGATCGCTGTGCACCATGGTACCGAAACCCATGGTACTGAAAATTTCCTTGAGAATTACCCCTTCAATGCTGCCGTTTATAATATGCACCCGTTCTACACCATTGCTGGCGGCCCGGGCTGCCAGGTCGATGAAGAGGTAGTCCAGGGTCTCGGTGAGCTGGGTATTCAGTTCCAGGAACTCCCGGGCTGCGGGGACCGAAAGACGGGTGATGTTCCCAGCGTTGGTAACAACCCCCTCTTCGGGTAGACGGTAGCGATCCGCCGAAAGCTCCACCGAATCGGTGAGGAAGAATAGTTTTTCAGCCTTGAGTTGCTCGGCCAGATAGGTTGCCAGCTCCAATGAGCTGATATTGTATGGATTTCCTGTGGCGCTCCAGCCGATACAGGGGAGAATGGGCACCATCCCGTCTTCCAAGACCTTCTCCAGGAGCCGGACATCTATTTTACTTACCGCCCCGGTCTCCTGGTAGTCCACCCCGTCCACGACCCCGATGCTCCGGGCCCGCACCCAGCTGCCGATAACCGAATCAACATGAAGGCTGGATAGCTGGGTCATGAGTTTGTTGGCCACATCGAAGGCAGCCATCTTTATAAAGGGCATGTCCTCCCGGGCAGAAATACGGACCCCCAGATGCCTCCGGGACTCGTGGCCGTAGGCCTCCAGCACATCATCGATATGCCGCCCGGCTCCGGGCACCAGGAGAATCTGAATTCCGCTCTTATGCAGAATCCCAAGATCCCGGACCAGGGAGGGGAACCGGGGATCGTCAATGATGGCCGAGGAAATCATGATGACAAAGCGCTTATCAAAAAAGCGCTGGGCATACATGAAAACCTCGCGGATCAGGTCTACCTGACCCTGTAGAATACTTTCTTCCATAGGTTACTGGTAATTAATATACACCGGCCTGGGATCCAGACTCATGACCTCTTGGGGACTCATGAGGGGATCATCATACCCCTTATCCTTCCAATCCTTGGGGTAAAACAGCTTGAATCCTTTTAACGGCATATTCTCCGCCTCTACAATATAATTCCAGCTGTACATCTTCAAGGGCGGCGGGCCGAAGCCGTCGGCGTTATGGACCAAATCCACCCGCTCAAAATCAGACCGGACCAACTCCCGCTGGGTTATCATCTTCCGGTTGAATTGATGGACGATTAAAAACTTTCTGCCAGGAATCTCCTCCTGGATCAGATAATCCTGAATCATCTGCTGGGCCTCATTGACCTCCTGGGCGGAAACCCAACCGATCTCCTTTCCGGGCACCAGGGTAGACCATTCAGGATCGATGGCCAAATGAACCTGCTCGTACCGCAGCCAGGGCAGCATCTCTTTAACACTCTCCTCCACACTGAACTTTCCCAGTTGATGGTCCAGAATCACCAGCATGTCATGCTCGGCAGCATAATCCACGTACCGCTGTATAATAGAGGGAGCCAGCCGTCCTACGTTGGCATCGGCCCATACCGTAGCATAGATCAAGTGGAAGGCTGGGCGAACCCGGATATCCGGGGCCAGGGCCTGATATTCCTGGGCAACCTCCCGGAGGCGTTGGGCCGTCCGTTCGATGGACTGCTCCCCTAGAATCCCCATGAAGCTGGAATGAGGGTTCCCGTAGAATCCCAGAACCATGGAATCATCGAAGATGCTCGTAAAGGTCTTGTACTCTTCTGTTCCAGGTGATTCCAATGCCCCTGCATCCTGAGCCGTCCCCGGCTGACCCCGGTCACCCCCCGGCTCGTAGCCCTCTGACCGGTCCTCAATGCCCACCCCCTCCTCGCCGGGGAGGGACTGTTCGGACTGTTCCGGGTGTATCGGTCCTATTGATTGTTCTCCGGGCTGGGTTGCACCCCCATCCTCGGAACCG
Organism: Spirochaeta lutea; assembly: GCF_000758165.1. Taxonomy (NCBI): domain Bacteria; kingdom Pseudomonadati; phylum Spirochaetota; class Spirochaetia; order Spirochaetales; family Spirochaetaceae; genus Spirochaeta; species Spirochaeta lutea. Next base: position 11,771 of record NZ_JNUP01000064.1, read on the forward strand.
GACTGGGCTAGTGCCGGATTCTCAATCTCCGGCCCCTCCAGTTCCACCGGGCTTCCGTCCTCCTGGGATAACACCAGTACCGGACTGACAACCCCCAGAATAATAAGAAGACCCGCTATAAAGAGCCGCATAGGCTTGTGGATATCCTGCTGTTCAGTGCTCATGAAAACTCCGTCTTGCTCCAATAGTGAGTTTGCCTCATACTTGAGGAGTCATGGTTACTAGGAATGTCGGCATACCAGGAGTTTTCCTCAGCCCCAAAACCCAGGGATACACCCTATTCTGGGTTCTTTGGGCCGTGTTTTTACTCAACGCATGTTCCGTAGATCCCGCAGTTCAGCTAAACCGCATCGAAAGCCGCCTAACAACCATGGCCGAACTACGAAGCTACGAATATATCTACCGAGAGATTCTCTATTTCGGGGAACAGGAACGCTTTCTCGGTTTCATTCCCACAAAAAATCGACAGTTTCTCTTCAGCGTGAACCTCCACGTCTCTGCCGGCGTAGACCTTACCCAAGCGCGGGTCCGGCTGAATTCCCAGGACAATCCTGAACTGCTCCTACCCGAACCCCGCATTCTCTCCATCGATGCGCAAGAGGATTCCCTTCGACAGTACTTCTCCCAGGACCTTGGGGGAGGTCTCCAGCTTCTGGAGCTCAGTGATTTGCTCGACCAGGCCAAGGAATCCATCCAGGCCGATGCCGTGTCCCGGGGCATCCTGAACCAAGCCAGGGCGGAGGCTCAGGACATCCTTTCCGGGCTGGGAAGATCCCTGGGGTTTGAGCACATCCAAATCACCTGGTTGAAACCGGAAAATTCAGAGTCCGCGGAGCAGCCCCATGAGTAAGACTCCCAAAGAACCAAGACAGCAGTCTCCGAAACAGAAGGCCCCGCCCCGGGAGAACCGGAAGCCGCGGTTCCGGGTCTTCCGGTTTTTCGGTCGGCTGCTCTTCTCCAAGGTATTCTGGATACTGATACTTGCAGCCCTCCTGGTCCTCGGGTTTCTGCGCCTCTTTACCCCCTACCTCGGCCCGGCCCTGGTGCCCTCGGTGTCTCTGTTTAGCCGGAATCAGCACATGAGTACCGATGGACTCTTGGAAGAGATCCGCAGCCTGGATGAGCTGACCATCCTCGAATACCTGCACAAAGCCGTGTTCCCCTACGATTTTTTTGCCCCGGGAATCACCATCCCGGATATTTCCGAGAAACTCCGGACGGACCGGTCGGGCCGGACCCTGCGGGAGGTCCTGAGCGCCGAAGAATGGCAGACCCTGGAGGCCTATAACCTTGCCAGATTAACGGGGTTTGATCCCGGACTCTCCGGACGGCCTTTTCTCGTGGTTACCCTGGTATACCGCTACGGGTATAACCTCAAGGAACCGGGAATAATAACCATCCGGGAAAACCCGGGCGAGCAAACCGACTTTACCGTTTCCCTCCCGCCGCCCCGGCTTCTATCCATGGAGATAGAGGATCCCAGCCGCACCAGCTACCCCTACCCCGATGTGACCCTGGGAGTGCAGGAATGGAAACAGATCAGCAGCTTTATTTCCGGATACAGCCCCGGACTTCCCGATGAGGAAGCCGTCTTGCAAAGCGCCAAGGAATCCCTGACCCAGGTAATTACCGGGTTTCTTCCCGGAGACCTTGACTTCCGGGTCGAACTAACTACACCTTAGGTAGTGCATAGAAGGTTGTACACGACACCAGATTTCGTTGCATAGCCCGGAAATCAAGCCAGGGATGGTGTCGTCAGGGTGAATAGGTACAACCTTTTGCCCACTAATTGACCCTTAGAACCCTCGGTACACCCTGGGAGCACAGGGCCAGGTTCCCGGCAGGGCAACCTACTGCATTGACTTTTATGTATAGGGACTTTACATTACAAGAACTATCTAGTATATTCATATATAGAATTTTCAATATATAAGGACGGTAACAGTATGACACAGCAACTAACCAAGGAAGAATTTCTTGAAAAGGTTTTTAATTTCGAAGAAAAGAAGGACTGGGAGTATCAGGGCGATAAACCGGCCCTTATCGACTTCTACGCCGATTGGTGCGGCCCCTGTAAAATGGTAGCGCCCGTACTGGAGGAGATCTCCGAGGAATACGGCGATAAAATGCATGTATACAAGGTGAACACCGACGAGCAGCAGGAGCTCAGCATGGCCTTCGGCATCCAGAGCATCCCCAGCCTGCTTTTTATCCCCATGGGAGAGAAACCCCAGATGGCTCAGGGCGCCTTACCCAAGGAAACCCTGCTCCAGGCCATGAAGGAAGTATTGAAGGTTGAATAGACCCACCCTGTGCCGGCCTCTCGGGGCCGGCATACCCCGTTTTTCCTTCACCCGGTCCCCCGGACACCGCGGTCTTGCCAAAATCCTGGATGATCAGATAGACTACCGCCCATGAACGACGAACCTCCATCGAGTAGGGAGAATTCCCGATGACAACACATATTCTTGTGCTTGTCCTCCTGCTCGCACTCTCCGCATTCTTTTCCGGGACGGAAACGGCATTCACCAGCCTTTCTATGATTCAAATACAGCAAATCAAAAAACGGTACCGTAATCGCGGTGCCCTCATTGAACGGCTTCACAACCAGGCGGATACCCTTCTGGCCACGGTTCTCATCGGCAACAACCTGGTGAATATCGGAATGTCGGTGATCTCCTCGGAATTAACCATCCGTCTCTTCGGCTCCACGGCCCTGGGCATTACCACCGGCGTGCTTACCATGGCCATCCTGGTGTTTGGCGAGATCATTCCGAAACAAACCGCCATCTTAAATAACGCCTTTATTTGTATCCATACCGTGCGGATTATCTACCTGCTCTCCATTATATTTCGGCCCCTCATCTGGCTGCTCTCGGGTCTCAGCAGGATCATCTCCCGCCTCAGCCCGAAAAATCCCCGGACTCACCTTACCCTGGACGGAATTCTACACATGGTAAAACACGCCGAAAATATCGGCATATTGGAGAACTACCGCACCAGGATGGTGAAGAGCATTTTCCGGTTCAACGATGTAAGCGTCCATGCCATCATGACCCACCGGACCAAGGTGTTCAGTCTTCCCGCCTCTCTACCCATTTCCGAGGCCCTGCCCCTAATCACCGAGGCAGGATATTCCCGGATTCCAGTGTTTGGAAGGGATCAAGAGCAGATCTTGGGTATCGTATTGGAAAAGGAAGTAATCCGCGCCCTTAATGAGCCTGAAACCACCCTAAAGGATCTCATGATGCCCCCGGTGGTGGTGCCGGAAAGCTGGAAAATCCACCGGGTCTTTACCAAGCTCAAGGCTGAGCGGCTTAATCTTGCCATCGTACTGGATGAATACGGGGGATTAGCCGGGGTCGTTACCATGGAGGATCTGGTTGAGGAGATTATCGGCGAACTCTACGATGAGAATGAAGAGAAGGAGGGCAGCCGGGTAACCCGGAATGCCAGCGGTTGGTATACCATCCAGGGTGACACCCCCCTCCATGTCCTGGAAGATATTGTCGGCATAGAGTTTCCTCACGACCGTTCCATCGAAACCATCGGCGGATACCTGGCCGACCTGGCTGAGGAACTCCCGAATCCGGGAACCTCGATACCCACTGATGCGGGTACATTTATCATCGACCGGATCAGCCGGAAGCAGATCCTCTCGGTCCGATTCCGCCCCGGTACTGATGCCGATGAGACATAATGGTACCGGGCTGCCGGATTTCTGGCTTCCCTGGAGTCCGAGGCACGCCCCCTGGGGTTAGGAATCCCCGGGCTCCGGGCTTATCGACATCTTTATAAAAAACATGAGAGCCAATCGCAAAAATCGCCCGCAATTGACACTTTTTTTTTAACTTTTTTCTTGACAAAAAACTGGGTCATAGATTATATTACGCGCCGTTAGGACTTCTTCATTTAAAAAACTGTTCATTGTTTTTGTAACCGTACATCACATTGATTGTTTCCTACATGAACAGACTCGTTGCGATGGCTCGCATTGAGCTGCAACAAACCTCCTTTTTGTGTATCCGGCCTTGCCGTTGAGCAGTGGCTAGGGCCGGTATGTTTGACGATTCCCCTCGGGTTTACCTCCTTTCCCGAGGGGTTTTTTTATCGTAATTCATATTCCCAGCCGCGCCGGAGTCGATTGACGGTTCCTTGCCCCTGGGCTACTATTCCTGCCATGAGTAAATATCCATTTCATGACATCGAACGTAAATGGCAGGCAAGGTGGGAACGAGAACAAACCTTTGCCGTATCGGAAGATCCCTCGGTTCCTAAAGCAAAGCGGAAGTATGTTCTCGATATGTTTCCCTATCCCAGCGGAGCCGGACTGCATGTGGGTCATCCCGAGGGCTACACTGCTACCGATATTTACTGCCGCTACCTTCGAATGACGGGTCATCAGGTTCTGCATCCCATGGGTTTTGACTCCTTCGGCCTTCCTGCCGAAAACTATGCCATTAAAACGGGTACCCATCCCAAAATCACCACAGAACAAAACATCAATAAATTCCGGGAACAGATTAAACGCCTGGGGTTCTCCTACGACTGGAACCGGGAGATTTCGACCCATTCCTCGGACTACTATAAGTGGACCCAGTGGATTTTTCTCCAGCTCTATAAGAAGGGCCTGGCCTATGTGGCTGAAATTCCGGTTTGGTACTGTGAGGCTCTGGGAACGGTTCTTGCGAATGAGGAGGTGATTCAGAGCCCCGAGGGTCCCCGAAGTGAGATCGGCGGACATCCCGTGGTTCGGAAACCTCTGCGGCAATGGATGCTCAAGATCACCGAATACGCTGAACGCTTGCTTTCGGGTCTGGATGATTTGGACTGGCCGGAGTCTATTAAGGCAATGCAGCGCAATTGGATCGGAAAATCAGAGGGCGCGAACGTACGCTTTCCCCTGGCGGATAATCCCGAGACGGGGATTGAGATTTACACTACCCGCCCGGATACCCTCTTCGGCGCCACCTACATGGTCCTGGCCCCGGAACACCCCCTGGTTCAGGAGATTACAACCCCGGAGCAGAAGAAGGAGATCGATGGGTACATCCAGCGGGCTGCACTTAAAAGCGATTTGGAGCGGACCGAGTTATCCAAGGAAAAAACCGGCGCCTTCACCGGAGCCTATGCGATTAATCCCGTAAACGAGGCAAGGATTCCCATCTGGATTTCTGATTACATCTTGATTTCCTACGGTACCGGAGCAATCATGGCCGTACCGGCCCATGACGAGCGGGACTTTGAGTTTGCCCAGCGCTTCAACCTGGAGATTATCAAGGTGGTCGCCGATCCCCAGGATCCCGATGCCGCCCTGGTTGAGGCCTTTACCGATACGGGGATCAGCGTAAACTCCGGGCAGTTCTCCGGAAAACCCACCGAAACAGCCAAGGAAGAGATCATTCAATGGTTGGAGCAGGAGAAGATCGGATCCCGGGCGGTGAACTATAAGCTCCGCGACTGGATATTCAGCCGCCAACGGTATTGGGGAGAACCGATCCCCCTGGTTATCGGCGAAGACGGAGATATACAGCCCGTGGCCGAAGAGAACCTGCCCTTAACCCTACCGGAGGTGCAGAGTTACAAGCCCGCCGGCACCGGCGAGAGTCCCCTGGCAACGGTAACGGATTGGGTGCAAACCATGATGCCCGACGGTTCCGGGCGCCCGGGAAAACGGGAAACGAACACCATGCCCCAGTGGGCCGGCAGCTGCTGGTACTACCTGCGGTACCTAGACCCCAATAATCAGGATGTCTTCGCCGCCCGGGACAAGATTGACTATTGGATGCCCGTCGATTTGTATGTCGGGGGTGCGGAGCATGCGGTGCTCCATCTGCTGTATGCACGGTTCTGGCACAAGGTGCTTTTCGATATTGGGGTGGTGAACACTGATGAACCCTTTATGCGCCTGGTAAACCAGGGCATGATCACCTCCTACGCCTTCCAGCGGGGAGACGGCACCCTGGTGCCCACCGATGAGGTATCCGAAACCTCCCCGGATCAGTGGATCGAGACGGCTACGGGCAAACCCGTCGAGCGGGTTATAGCCAAGATGTCCAAGAGCCTGAAAAACGTTATCAATCCCGATGAGATTATCGAACAGTACGGTGCCGACAGCATGCGCCTCTACGAGATGTTCATGGGCCCGCTCCGGCAGTCGAAACCCTGGAGCACCCAGGGCCTCATCGGAATCCACCGATTTCTGGACAGGATCTGGCGGCTCAGCGAGAGGCCGGTAACCCATGAACCCTCCCCCGCGGAGCTTCAAAAGGTACTGCATAAGACCATTAAAAAGGTAGGCGAAGATACCGCCAACCTGGACTTTAATACCGCCATCAGTCAGATGATGATCTTCATCAATGAGGCGTTTAAGACTGAATCTCTCCACCGGGACGCTTGGGAACCCTTTGTTCTGGTATTAGCCCCCTATGCCCCCCATCTGGCGGAAGAATTGTGGGAGCGCCTGGGTCATACCGAGAGCTTGGCCTACCACCCCTTCCCGGAATACCAGGAAGAGCTTACCAAGGACGATCAGGTAACCCTGGTACTCCAGGTTAACGGGAAGGTCCGCAGCAAGGTAGAGATAGCCGCCGGTACCCCGAAGGAAGAACTTGAACCCCTGGCCCTGGCCCACGAGCGGGTTCAGGAATATACTACGGGAAAGACCGTCGTAAAGGTGATTACTGTTCCGGATAAATTGGTGAATGTGGTGGTGCGGTAAAACCATCCCCGGTTAGGAAGGCCCGATACCCGCGTATCGGGCCTGTTTTTTTTCAGCCTTTGCTGGTATGATTAGAATACTATGGAACAGAGTCAGGATTTTCTTACTACCCTTCAAGGGGCGGTACAGCAGAAATATGCCCACACTGCTAATATTACCGTCCCGAAACTCAAGGAAAACTTTCATTCCCTGGAGAGTAACTTCCGAAGTTTGCTTTCCCTCTGTCAACGCAAGGGTATTCTCAGAGAAGATCCTTATAAAAAAGAGCGGCAGATCTCCGAGGTTCAGGCCCCCCGGGATGAGATGTTTCAAGAATCCTACAAGGAAGATGAGCTTGCCATCCGGTTATCGGAATTCGACTCCCAGCTGGATTTTCTCAATCATTACACCTCCTTCGCCCTGGAAACCATGAACCTCAAGGAACTCAAAAGCCTGGTGAGTATGGTTCGTTTTATCCGCTGGACTGAGTTCTCCACCAATTCCACGAAACCCACCACCCGTCTCCTGGCTGAGGTGTTGGAGAAGATCCGGAAGGGCAGTGACTCTATGGCAGCGGGAGCGGTTAATTCATCCCTGAACCAATGTGCCAAAAATGCCAAGGAAGTAACTGAAGCCCTCAAACAGATTACCAACCTAAAACGCGAAGAATACAAGCTGGAGATACGGGAACGGATTCTCAGCCAGTGGGATATGGGAACCGCGATGCCCCACGACCTGTTCATTAAGGAAGTAAAACGCGCGTACACCGGGGCCGGGTTCATCCAGCCCTTTTACGGCGAGCTTGTTGAAGAGATTTACCAAGAGGATTTCGACGAGAGCAGGGAAGACTTCCGGAAAAAGGTATTCTCCCGGCTGGAGGTTCCCCAGCGCCAGGTCGCCGAGCCGGTTAAACAGGATGTTCTCAAGGAGATGCTCCTGGATGCCCTACGCGCCCTGGGAAATGCCAGCCGTCATCTGGAAATATCGGTTCAGAAGCTTAAGGAAAACAGCGCCATCCTTGAAAACCGACCCCGATCCTTCATGGAGCGATTCAGGGAGTGGATCATCCAGCTTTCCAGCGGTAAGGCGAAGGACATCGTGTACGAGGTGGAGTTTATCGATATAACAACCTCCGCCCATACGACCCGGCAGATTCAGTTTTCAAGCTTCATTGCCAATCTCGACCGGAAGGCCCGTCTGCTGACCGGCATCATCAATAAGCAGAGCTCGGCCTACCAAAAGCTGCGCATGGCGGATGAGGACCAACTGTACACCCTGTTGGAAAAAAACCTCTCAGACCTCATCGAAATACATAAGAACCTAGATGCCCTGGATACCTTTTTTAAGAGCGAGGTATCCCGGTTAAACCGGGATCAAATCCGAGGTATTAAAAACGAGCTTTCTGCCATTAAAAACAATATTCATCAGGCGAGCCAGCGTAAACACGAATACATCGCCAAGCGAGAAGAGATAGAACAGCTGCGGAAACTCGGCATTTCTCCGGTTTCCGGGGGATCTACCGGATCTCCGGGTGCACCAAGTTCATCGGGAACCGCCCCGCCCACCGGTCCACCCGTTTGATCCACCTCTAATCCAGCAGGTAGTGCACAACGGAGGGTAAGCCACATTTGGTGAACCGGTACTGCCTGGTGGCCGGCCCCAGGGGCAGCGCCGCCCATGGAGAACGTTCCAGGCATTTGCGCACTACAAAAACCGTACACCAACCCAAGTACTCACTAGGGAAACTACAGCCAGTTGAGGATCCAGGCCCTAGGCTTGAACATAGCGGCCCAATACCCGCAGGTCTTCCGTATGGTTCCCCAGTTCTGTTAGGGCATCCTGAAACACTCCCGGGTCTTGGGGCCGGCTCAGATCCAGGTAAAACATGTAGGTCCAGGGTTTGCCATGAATGGGGCGGGATTCTATCTTCTGCAGATTCACCTTCCTGTCGGATAGGACCTTCATGGCCTCTAGAAGTGCCCCGGGCCGGTCGGGGGTGGAGAAGACAATGCTCGCTTTGGTGGGGGAAGGGCTGTCCGGAACCTCGTTCCTGGCGATTATCACAAATCGAGTATAATTAACCGGATTGGTTTCGATACCTTCTTTCAGCACCTGGGCCCCGTAAATGGCCGCAGCCAGGGAGTTTGCAATAGCTGCAGACTGCTTGGAGCCCTCCTTCATAATCATGGAAACCGAGCCGGCAGTATCGTAGTGGGGAATCCGCGCCCAGGACGGCCAGGTATTCAGATAGCGCTCGCATTGCAGCAGTCCCTGGGGATGGCTGTACACCCTTTTGATGTCCTCCAGGGTGGAACCGGGCACTCCGATGAGGCTGTGCTGAATTCTAATCTTTGTTTCCCCGATGATTTTTATGTCCCGGTATTGCAGCAGAAGATCGTAGTTTTCATGGATGGAGCCGGTAAGGGCATTTTCGATGGGGAGCAGCCCCCGTTGAACCTCTCCCTTCAGGACAGCCTGGAACACATCCTCAAAGTGTTTACAGGGCACGGGCTGAGCGGAATCGAAGCCGAAGAAGCGTCCCAATGCCATCTCGCTGTAGGCTCCGCGTTCACCTTGGAAGGCCACCCGCGGTACGGAATTCTCCGAACTGCCCGGGGCGGTCCCACCCGAGGCCCCCGCCGCACCCGGTGATGCAACCACCACCTTGGGTCTTCGGTTTAGTTCCTTGCCGAGGACCGGGCAGAGGGCTTGAATGTCCCCCGAAAGCTTTTCAAACTGTTCGGGGTATAAACTCTGGGCTCCATCACTGAGGGCTTCTTCGGGGTTCGGATGGATTTCTACGATCAATCCATCGGCTCCGGCTGCCACCGCCCCCAGAGCCACCGGCAGCACCTTGTCCCGTATGCCGGTAGCGTGACTGGGATCGACAATCACCGGCAAATGGCTCAACTTTTTTACCACCGGTATAGACGAAATATCCAAACTGTTCCGGGTGTAGGTCTCAAAGGTTCTTATCCCCCGTTCGCACAGGATGATCTGATCTGTACCATGGGCCATCAGGTACTCCGCCGCCATGAGCCATTCCTCAATCCGGGCGGCTGCACCGCGTTTGAGGATAACCGGCATACCCATTCCACCGACGGATTTTAGCAGCTCAAAGTTCTGCATATTCCGGGCGCCGATTTGGAAGCAGTCAACGTACCCCCGCATCATGGTCAGGTGCTCAGCAGAGACTACCTCGCTGACCACCGGCAGCCCCAGGGATTCGCCGGCTTTTTTTAGAATCTCCAGGCCCCGCTCTCCCAGCCCTTGGAACGCATAGGGACTAGTTCTGGGTTTGAATGCCCCGCCCCGGAGCATCACTGCCCCCGCATCGGCAGCGGCCTCCCCGGCCCGCATCATTTGATCTTCACTCTCCACCGCACAGGGGCCGGCAATGAGAGATACCCGGCCGGCACCGATCCGTACCGGTCCCACAGATACCACGGTATCCTCGGGCTTAAACTCCCGACTCACCAGCTTGAAGGGCTTTGTGAGGGGTACCACCCGCTGAACCCCGGGAAGCACCTCGACCTCCCGGACATCCAGGGTGGAGGGCCCCACCGCACCGAAGATGGTTTCCTCTTCACCGGTTATCTCCCGGATCTGATATCCCCTGCCCTGCAGAAAATCCCGTAAAAAACGCTTCTGATCGGGACTAATGTGCTGATTTAATACGATGACCATTGGTGGAGTGTATCACGAAGCAGCGGTGGCTGGAATATCCTCCCCACCCCCTGGCGGTTACTCTCCCGTCCGGAAAACCACCTCGCTGCCCCGCCGAGACATGAACCGGGAGAATTCCCGGGCCAGGACCGACCGGAAGTTCATAATCAGGCGTACATAGCGTTGGGTGGACTCCGGGGTTTGGCCGTTTTTGACGCGGTACAATCCCGCGTTGTACACTGCCAGGGCCTCCTCCATAGAATCGGTTACAGAAACACACCAATCCAGATGACGAATCCCATGAAACACATTCACATCGATATTGAAGAAATCGTCCGGCCGCAGATGGGGAAAGCTCAAATTGTTCAACTGGAAAACCCCCCGGTCGTAGGAACCGGGATTTGCATTCACTGCCTCAGGCAAAAACCGGCTCTCCACATACGCCAGGGAAAAACTCACCAGGGCCGGAATATGGTAACGATCCGAATAATACAGGGTGGTCAGGGCCACCTCCTCGGATCCTGTCAGATCGATGAAAAAATCGATAACCAAATCCCGGGTATCTGGATTCCGGTACAGGGCCAGGGCCGGATTCGGCTGGCTCAGGTACGGCTCCAGATTGATGGGGATGGTAATATCGTCCATCCAAATGGTTTCCTTACTCGGTATAACCATGGTGACCAATCTGCTCTTTCGATACAAGCGGTGCTGGGCTTGATACTCGGTCAACGGGGTACGGAATACCGCCGGAATGATAGAACTGCCTGTAAGCAGAAAGGGGAGGATGAATAGGCAAATAAAACGAAATAACCCGGAACGAACCATAAAGAAAGCCTCACCTCATACAATCATAACAGAGTACAAGGATACTCTGCATATGATTCCAATTCAACTTCCCACACTTCCGGTGATGCGCGGTATTCTCTCGGGCCTGGTTGTACTCTACGGGCTGAGCCTGGCCTCCACCCATACCCGGCAGGGCTTCGGGATCTTTGTACTAACCGCAGGCCTGCAGCTGGTACGGGAACTGACACCCTTGAGCAGCCATCCGGTGTTCTTTTCCCTGATTGAAGGCGTGGTACTCATCCTCCTGCTCCTGCCCATGGGAAGATATTCCCCGGATATCCGGAGACATCTGTTGATAAGCCTGGTTGCCTACCTTGGTCTTGGAATAGCTTCCGGGCCGGGTTCGGCCCTCCACCAGGTTCTGGTATTCCCGGGCTTTCAGCTGAGCCTCCTCATTATTATGCATACCCGAATCCGAACCGAGCGCTACCAGGATCGACTGCACCTAAGCCAGATGAATCAAACCCTCAGCCTGATGAATACCACCCTGAGGTCCATGGGAACCCTCCTGGACGGCGGCAAGACCGGCGCTGAACTGTACGGAACCATTCTCAGCGGTGCCGTAGAACATGTGTACGCCGATGCCGGAATTCTGTTCCTGGTAGAAGACGGTCAGCAGGGTATCCTCCGGGTCGAGCAGACCCGGGGCCGCCCACCCCTGCTCCAGGAAATCACCCCCGTGGGCAACTCCGAAGGGGCTGACTACTACAGGGCGGAGGATCTATTTCCTGCCTCGGCCCCCTATATCCAGGAAGCGATACAGGAGGGTGTAACCCGATGGCACGTCCTGCCGGGGCAGCCCAAGGGCTGCCGTGTTATTGGGTTGAGTCCCCTTCTGGTGGATCAGAAGGTCTATGGGATCATCGTGCTGTTTCAGTTCCGGTCGTCCCGCATCCCCCGGGATCATCAGCGCAGCCAGTATAACCAGTATATCTCCCACGCAGGGATTACCCTTGAAACGGTGTTCTCCCTCTGGAAGGCCCAGGAGCTCCGGCTTCACACCGCTGAGGGTGATTATATCGGCCAGGCGCAAAAGCATCTGCTCCCCAAAGCCCTCCCCCCCGCCCCGGGGGCCGAGTACGAGGTTCTTTCCAGACCGGCCAGGGGTGTTCATTCCGACTACTGGGACGTATTCCCCGGACCCCAGGGCAATACCGCCTTTTTGGTGAGCGATATAGCCGGAAAGGGAATGTTATCTACCCTTACCATGACCATCATCCGCGGCACAGCCAACCTCATCGGCGGCAGTGAACGTAAGGCCGGGGAGGTGGTTACCTGGCTGAACCGTGCAATTACCAGGCGGTTAAAACTGGACCGCTTCGCAAACCTGGTGTACCTCAATCTGCAGCCAAGCCTCGGAACAGTAGAATGCGCCGGAACCAGTCACCAGAATATGATGATTTACCGCTTGGAAACGGGGTCCATTGAGACGGTCACCAGTGACCAGCCTGCCCTGGGCATTGATCCCGGTACCGAATACCTCAGCACCAGCGTCCCCGTGGATAGCGGCGACATCATACTAGTGTATACCGACGGAGTAGTGGAGAGTGTGAATCCCCAGGGCATTCAATACACCTCGAGGAACCTCGCCCGTCTGCTGGTGGAGGCCCATCACTACCCGGTTCGGGCGATTCGGGAGCGGATACAGGAGGATTTGCTGCGCTTTGAGGAGGGGGCAGGGAACCACGATGATCAGACCCTGGTGGTTATTAAGGTTAAATAGCCCTCGGGCTCTTGAGGAATGCAAACTGCAAGGGAGTGTACGGAGGGTAGTACCCAACACCGGATAGACTGGGGGTGCCTGTAATCCGGCTCCAGAGATAGCGATGTCCCTGGGCAACCCAACAATCCTTTGTGTAGTGCGCACGATAAACAATCTAAGGAGGAAGGCCATGGAACTATCACTCCGGAAAGCCGATGAAATCTACATTATCGATGTAACGGGCGAGCTGGACCTGTATAACACCAGCCAGCTCACCGAGCTGTTCCAAAAACTCATGGAGCGCCGTGTGACCCGGGTAGTAATCAATATGGCAGCCGTCAGCTACCTGGATTCCAGCGGGGTGGGTGCCTTGATCACCATCTATAACCAGGTGCAGCAGAAAAAGATTCGGTTTGCTATTTCTGGGGTCGGCGGATCCGCCCTACGGGTTATGGAGCTTACCCGCCTGACCGCGTATTTCCCTATGAAGGCAACCTGGGAAGAGGCGTTAGAATCACTTAGAAATTCCTAAATACACCAAAAAGGAGCAGCCCATGGATGAACCGAAATACATCCAGATCGACGATGCGAGTCCGTTATTGGACAAATCGGACATGTACTACAAGGAGTTTCCCTCGGATTTCCGGCAGATCCGGTATTTTACCCTGCTGATCGTCCAAAAGGCTCCTGCGGCTATCCGGGAGATCAACCTCCTGGAACAGCAGATCAGCGAGGTTATTAAAAATGCGGTTAAACACGGAAACGCCTCGGATCCTTCCAAGACGGTGCAGGTGTGGTACCGTTTTACCGAGGATGAGGCGCGGATCATCGTTAAGGATGAGGGAGGGGGATTCCAGGGCATTGAGGAATGGAATGAATTCAATCGAAAACGCCTGGAGTGCATTACCCAGGAAAATTTCGAGGAGATGATCAGGTATGTCAGCTACCGCACACCCCATTCCCAAGCCGACGACGGGGGAAACGCCCTCTTCGCTGCCGTGGAATTCTGGAACGGCGGCTATGTTTTCACATCCCGGCGGAATTGTGTCGCTGCCCAGCGCCGGTACCCAAAGAATCACATGGTAATGCCCGGTCGGGGAGCCTAAAACCAGAACCGGAGCAGCCTTCCGAACGGGGTATTTGCAGCCAGGGTAGTCAGGCTGCAGGTACCCAGCCGGCGTCCCGAAAGGGACCGCAGGGGGTGTCATGAGGAATAATCCATCCCGGCACCCTTGCCTGTTTGCATGAAAGCCATCATTATTAAAGCAGACCCCAGTGGGAGAAGACTATGCAGGATATTGACGATATTATGCGTTCCTTAGAGGATAAAACACCGCCCCAAATTGATGTACCCGAAGAGCCTAAGAAGGTTCTCCGCCTAGCTCGGAGCATTAAGGATCCCGGCGAAACCATCGCAAAGCTGGTGAATAACCGCTGGTACGTGGGGGCCGGGGCAAATCTCCTGGAGCTGGCGGACGATCTGACCACCTTTCCGGATATTCAGGCCGTGGGGGTGGTGGATGAAGACGACAAGGTTCTCGGGGTAATAGTCCGGCGGGATCTCTTCGATCTACTGGGCAGACCCTTCGGCCGGGACGTCATGCGCCGGGAGTTAGCATCCCGGGTGGCCCAGTCAACCCAGAGCTTCTACCATGATACCAACATTTTTTCCGTCAGCGAGAGCCTGAGCAAGGTGGACCATAGCGGGGAAGTCCAGTTTTTTCCTCTGAAAACCGGAACCGGGGAGTTTGTAGGGACCTTCAGCTCCCAGGACTTACTCATTTATCTGTCCCGGATTACCCAGAACGATATCGCCCTGGCCCGGAGCATCCAAAGCAGGATTGTAAAAGAGTTTAGTTACCACGAGGACGAGCATCTGGAGTTTGCCGGGTCCAGTACCATGGCGAAGGGTGTTGGGGGTGATTTTTATGCCGAGGCGCTCATTCAAGAGAACCGCTGGATGCATTGTCTCTGCGATGTATCAGGAAAGGGCATGGCAGCCTCCCTGGTAACCACCGCATTATGGGGTTCCCTCCGGACCTTTGATTACCGCCGGGGAATCGGCTCCCTTATTAAGACCCTGAACCAGGTGTTTATTTCCACCTTCGAGCTGGAAAAATATGTCACCGGAATTTTTGCAGATATCAACGCCGCCACAGGAACCCTGCTCCTGGCAGATATGGGCCACGGCTTCTCCTTCCTTCTCCGGAATAAGCAGCTCCTGAAGATGAAGGCCGGTGCTTCAAACATGCCCATCGGTGTGGTTCATGATTTGCGGCCCGAGATCAGCCGGTACCAGCTTGAACCCGGGGATTTACTGCTGTTTGTTACTGATGGAATCATTGAGCAGACTAACGAGATTGGCGAAGAGTTCGGCCTGGGACGGATTAAGCAGTTCCTCATGGAATCCACCAGCAAAAGTCTGAAAACTCAGAGAATTGAACTCATGGAGCGGTTCCACAGTTTTCGTAAACAGACCCCGCTCCACGATGATGTTACCTTCCTCATGATCCGCTACAAGGGATAGGCGGTCCGAAGAGCCGGAGGGCTGGGAGCTGGGAAGCCGGAGGGCTGGGAGCTGCCGTTCCATCCTCCGCTTTGCCTGCCGGCCGGGTACGTCGGCGCATTGGGTACGTCGGCGCATTGGGTACATCGGCGCATTGGGTGCATCGGCACGGCGCTGGCGGCGACCCATACTGCGGGTATCCGCCTCGGCAGAGGTTTGACCACCCGCTCTACCGGCTCAAAACCTCAAAGTCTGTGAACTCAGCCCGGCCGAGGGCTCGCAGGGATGTTTGGACGCCCCGGTTAACCCCGAACCAGGTCTTGTAGCGAACCTTTTCCTCACCGTTCACACTCAAGGTGATATAATCAAACTCAGGCTCGTAGAGAACCTCCAGATCCAAGTATCCGGATATGGGCTCCTGAATGGCCGCATGGAGAACCCGCTCCATATCTACATCATCTCTGGACCGGTAGACCTCGAGATAGGTCCGGTTGTTTCCATACACCTCCGGATCCCGGGTCAGCCACACCAGCAAACCCTCCCCGAATCCGTACCCCCGGGCCTCGGAGTTCTCGGTAAATAGATGCAGACCATACCCCACCCAATCGGGATCCAAACTCCGACCCCGCAGACGGTAGAGTAATGCTTGATTATCCTGGTTCAACCGGAAATCGTACCGGGCAAAATACTGATCAGGATCGGACTGTACCACCCCGTTCCTTGAGGCTGAGGGTGTTGCCGTATTCCAGGTACCCATGGCCGGAGTCCCCGACTCAAAACCCCTGAGCAGGGTTTGGGTAAACTCGCCCTTTACTACCCCAAGATATCCCTCAGCACCGAAGCGGGTAATAAGCTGGTTCTCAAGATCGTTACGGCTCTGGGTCATGTCCCTGAGCTGGTCCCGGAGAGATGCTATCTCCCTGGCTAGCTCCTGCCCCGCAGCCCGAAGATCTTGCCCCTCTTCCGCAGCTTCGCGTAAGTCTGTAGCCGTTTTTCGAAGCTCTTGTATCTCAGCCTTCAGGGCATCTACCTGGAATTCCAGGGCGGCAACCTGAGCGCGGAACTGTTCTTCATCTATTGAGTTGCCGGCTCCTGCCGCTCCGTCATCAGGGGCTGCATCCGGGTCATCATCGGACCTGGCAGCCAGTGCCTCCGCCAGGGAGGCCCGGACCTGAACAAGTTCTTTCTCAAGAGAAAGGTTTTCGTCCTCCAGCTGTTCAATCTGCATCCGGGCATCGGCAAGGGTCTGCTCAGCGGTAGAAGCCTGGCCGGTCAGCTCGTCTACCCTGCCCTCAAGATCGGTGACCTGGGAAGATAGCCGATTGCGATCGTTCTGGGCGGTCTGGAGATCATCCAAGGCATGGTCCCGCTGATCCCTAACCTCATTATAACTGTCCTTTAGCACAAATCCTGCATCGTTTAAAACCCGAGCCAGAGAGGTACCAATAATCGACCCGGTACTCAACATATCCGGGACCCCCAAGATCATATCCGGACCAAGTGACAATTCAGCCCGATAGGGTTTCCCATCCACTAAGATGCCGTCGATAGCTACCCGCGAGTCATCCAAGGCCTCCAATCGGGCGAAGTCCAGGATTACATCCGAAGGAAAAACCGCATCCTCCTGAGAAAACACCTGACCGAGCTGCCATTCGCCCTCAGCATTCTTGCGGAACAACAACGAAACGCTCTGGCCTTGAATACCCACATTCCGGAAGAAAAAGGCTGAAGGACCGGCAAAACTCACCCGGGTCTGGGAAAAATCGAAAGTAGTAAGATCCACCGACTCTGTTTCGAGTTCCTGGGCTGCAACCCTGTTCGCTAGCCCGAGAACCCCCACCATCAACAGGAGTAAGATCAAAACGTTTTTCTTTCTGCGGCTGCCCATTATTTCCTCCTATAGCTCTAGTCTATGTCGGCATCCCGAGGGTCCTACTTAAAGGATTGTTGAATATCCAACCCCGGAGCATTACAATTGTCCAGGAGGCCGTGATGAACATCGGAGTACCCAGAGAAATAAAAAACCATGAATATCGGGTAGGCTTAACCCCCGACTCTGTCAAGAGTTACGTCCAGCGTGGTCACCACGTAGCCATAGAAACCCAAGCAGGCGTCGGATCAGGGCACAGCGATGAAGAATACCGCAAGGCTGGAGCCCAAATAGCTAGCGGTCCGGAGGAGATTTGGACCGGTGCGGATATGATCATCAAGGTAAAAGAACCATTGGAATCTGAGTACCAGTACTTCAGGGAAGGGTTAATCCTTTTCACCTACCTGCACCTGGCTGCAAACAAGCCCCTCACCCAGGCCCTCATGGACAGCGGCGTAACAGCCATAGCATACGAAACCATTGAGTTACCCGACGGCCGCCTACCCTGTCTCACCCCTATGAGCGAGATTGCCGGCCGCTTGAGTATTCAGGAAGGCGCAAAGTACCTGGAAAAGTCCTTCGGCGGCCGGGGCATCCTGCTCGGCGGCGTACCGGGAGTCCACAGGGGCTCTGTTACCATACTCGGGGGCGGAACCGTAGGAACCAATGCATGCAAGATTGCCGTCGGCATCGGGGCTAACGTCACGATTCTTGACATTAACCCCCGCCGGCTCGCCTACCTGGACGATATCTTCGGCAGCTCCATCACCACCCTCTATGCCACCGAGGCCAACATCCACCAGGCAGCCGCAGATGCCGACATTCTGGTGGGAGCGGTACTCATTCCCGGAAAAGCAGCCCCGAAACTCATAACCCGGGACATCATCCAAACCATGCGCCCCGGTGCGGTTCTCGTAGACGTTGCTGTAGACCAGGGCGGTTGCGCCCAGACCAGCCGCCCCACCACCCATGACGACCCCATTTTCATTGTGGATAATGTCGTGCACTACTGTGTTGCCAACATGCCCGGCGCGGTGGCCTACACCTCAACCCAGGCACTCACCTCGGTAACCCTGCCCTACGGGCTTTCCCTTGCAGATCACGGGGTAGCCCAGAGTGTTTCCCGGAAGCCCGATCTCGCCCTCGGCCTAAACATCTACCAGGGAGAATGCGTCAACCAGGCAGTGGCCCAAAGCCTTGATCTTCCCTGGAAGGAGCTATAACCCATGGCAGAATTTCCTCATACAATCCTTCAGGAAAGCTTCTCCTTCCTGGTCTTCAACCAGGACACCCCCCCTGACGCCCTGACCTGGCAGTATGAAGATCCATCCCGATTCCAGATCACCTGCGATCAGAGCAGTATTCAGCGTCTTCTGCTGCTCTGGCTGGAAGCCTGCTTCAAGCTCCGGGACACCCTGGAAGTCACCATAAGTCTCCGGGAAAACCCCCTTCCCGGCGTACCCTATGGAATAGCCTTTCGGACTAGTCAGGTTGATTCCAATGCCGTCGCAACGATCATCGAATCCGAACCCGGGATCAAAGAACTCCTAGCAGCCCGGCGCCTGGAACTAGTGGACCACGGCATCCTGTTTCCAGTCCAGGAGGTTTCCCGCAGTCAGAAGGATCAGCCCCTGGACCTAACACAGCTCCACGGGAAATTCGAAGACCCCGCAGACGCCCAACTGCTTCTGGAACTCTTCATGCAGCACACACCGGTCCGGATCCTCCAGCTGGAAGACGCCTTATCTGCAGACAATTCCCGAGAGGCTCACCGACTGGCCCACTCCATCAAGGGAGGAGCCCTCAACATTTGTGCTGCGGATCTGGCAGAAACTGCAAAAACCCTGGAAGTTGAGCTAAAAACCCGGGGCTGTACTCCAAAAACCGTTGAATTATTATCTACACTGAAGAAACGCTACGGATTGGTCGATACCTATTGGAACAGCCTAGAGGGGGAGCAGTAGCATGGCTAACCAGCGCGTTCTTTATGCGGAAGACGAGGTAACCAACCGTCGGCTTCTACAAATCCAGTTACAACGAAACGGAATCACCTGCGACCTGGCCTCGGACGGTATTCAAGCTCTAGAGCTGTACCGAAATGAGTCCTACGGTGTTATTATCTTAGATCAATACATGCCCGGCATGAACGGCGATCAGGTTGCCCGGGAAATACTCCGGGACAACCCCGAAGCGGTTCTGATTGCCATTACCAGCGATGACTCGGAGCTCCAGAGCCTGGAGCAGGCCGGATTTAGGGAGGTCTTTATCAAACCTCTCCGAGGCAAGGAGTACATCGAGATTATCAAAAGCTATCTCTAAATTAGGATGCGCCATGAGAAAATATATCCTCCCCCTTTTGTTTGTTCTGATCTATGGCTTCCTTTCAGCAGCCTTGGGAGCAGCAACCCACGATGATGAGTACGTGGTCGTGTTAGGCCCAAGTTCTATTGAATGGAACCCTCTCTATACTTACTCCACCACCGAAGCCCAGCTGTACACCGCCGTATACGAGGGGCTGGTAGTCTACGATCCCCGCACCCTGCAACCCAGACCCGGGGTAGCCTCCCGGTGGAGTATCAGCGAAGATAAACGCAGCTACACCTTCCACCTGCGCAAGGATGCTCGGTATCAGGACGGAAGTCCGGTAACCGCCCAGGATTTCCGGGAGACCTGGGAACTAATGCTCCGCCAGGGAAATAACAGCCCCTTCTCCTTCCTATTGGAACCCATTCAAGGGGCGGCTGATTTTCGGTTAGGACGGACAAGGGATGCAAACACCCTGGGCATAGAAACCCCAGACGACCATACCCTGGTCATCACCCTGGAAAAACCTGCAGCGCATTTCCTCTCCATCCTCTGTCACCAGAGTCTGGTCCCCTTGCCCCAGGGCCACAGAACCGCCGAATCCTGGAACGGTTCAGACGAACTGCCCTCCAACGGCCCATACCGAATCGCTGAATACACCGATGAACACATCGTTTTTCAGAAAAACGATCAGTATTGGGATCGGGCCCGGGTACTGCTCCCCAGCATCCGGGTCCTTTTCAGGGAGGATCCCCTCAAAAATTCCCAGGAATTCAATTACGGCTCAGTCCAGTGGATCATGGATTCCTTCGACGCTGAGGCGATCCGCATCCCCGGCAGTCTGCAAATTCACCCCCAATTCAGCACCCACTACTACTTCTTCCGCTCCGCGGAGCCCCCCTGGGACGATCCATCCATACGGAAGGCCATTGCCCTCGCCCTGCCCCTTGCACAGCTCCGGTCCGAGGATGTGTACTTTGTACCCACCGCCCGGCTGGTCCCAGAAATACCCGGTTACCCGGAACCGGAAACCCTGGGTACCGCCCAGAATGCTTCGGCAGCCCGGGCCCTCTTGGCGGAAGCGGGCTACCCCCTGGGCAGGGGACTACCACCCCTCCGGGTCTTGCAGCCCGAGGGTCAGGAATCCCAACGGATCGGCACCCTGATAAAGGAGTCCCTGGAAGACACTCTGGAGCTGGAGGTAATCCTGGAAACACTTCCCTACGCCCAGTTCCAAGCCGCCCAGCGGGATGGATCCTTCACCCTCAGTACTATAAGCTGGGTAGGCGATTTCGCCGACCCCCTGACCTTTTTGAATATGTGGGTAACGGATAATCCAGTAAACATCGGGGGATACGCAAACCCGGAGTATGAGCAGCTCCTGGATCAGGCCTCTCTACTGGAAGGGGAGGAACGCTTCACCAAGCTCTCAGAAGCCGAAAGCCTTCTGTTGACCCAGGCGGCCCTCATTCCCATCAGCCACTCACCCTCTATAAACGTTATAGACCTGGAGGAAACCGAGGGCTGGTACCCCAATGCCCTGGACATCCATCCCTTTAAGAATATGGCCTTTGCCACCCAGCGGGCACCGTATAACGTGGTCCGCTTCTAACCCCCGAGAACCGTCAATTCTCGGGTCCGTGCTTTGACGAAGACCGGTTTTTTTGCTATACTCCCCCACCTATGAGCAATCAACCCCCTAAAACCGCCTTCGCGATGAACGAACGAATAGTTTACCCCCTTCAGGGGGTGGGTCACATCCAGGCCATTGAAGAACGGCCCTTCAGAGACAAAACAATCCTATACTATATTATTTACCTGGAAGTCTCGGATATGACCGTCATGATTCCTGTGGATAAGGCAGAAGAAATCGGCATACGCGCTATTGTATCCCGTAAACAGGCTGAAAACGCCCTGGATATTGTCGGCCAGGAAAATGAAGCAGCACCCACCGACTGGAAGATGCGCTACCAAATGAATCAGGAGCTCCTGAAAAAAGGCGATGTCAGCGACACAGCCTTGGTTGTTCGAACCCTCTACCACCGATCTAAGCTGAAAGAACTTCCCATCATGGAACGGAAGCTCTACGATTCAGCAAAAAAACTTCTGGTGGATGAAATAAGCCTGTCCCTCGGACTCGAGAAACCTGAAGTGGAAAAGATCATCCATACCAAACTTGAAGCCGAGTCTAACCGGCCGGTCAAAGAAACCCCGCCCATTGATGAGGCTGACGACTTCGAGGATGAAACCTTCGATGAAGAGGTAGAAGAAAC
Source organism: Spirochaeta lutea (assembly GCF_000758165.1). Lineage (NCBI taxonomy): Bacteria > Pseudomonadati > Spirochaetota > Spirochaetia > Spirochaetales > Spirochaetaceae > Spirochaeta > Spirochaeta lutea. Next base: position 33,638 of record NZ_JNUP01000064.1, read on the forward strand.
ACCCGTGGTGGAGGAGCGCTCTCTGGATGACATCGTCGAGGAAGAAGAAGAGCTTGACGACTCAGACGACGAGGACGAATAACCAGCCACCACCACCCTCCTGGGAAACATTCCTCGCGGAAATTTCCCGCCACATCCACGGCTGCGGAGCCCCGGCACCCGCCGTGGATACAATTCATCGCCGCTGGCCGGGCCCCTACAGTGTCCTAGTCTCCACCCTCATCAGTCTCCGTACCAAGGACAGCGTCACCCTTCAAAGCTCTGCCCGGCTGCTTGAGCAGGCGCCGACCCTGGAGGATCTAGCAGCCCTGGATACGGAACAAATTTCCCAGGCACTGTATCCTGCGGGATTCTACCGCCGTAAATCCCAGCAGCTGGCTCAAATCGCCCGATACATCATGGATCACCACCACGGCCGGATCCCTGATACCCGTGAGACCCTCCTCGCCCTGCCCGGTGTCGGTATTAAAACAGCAAACCTCGTCCTGGGGATCGGGTTCTCAATCCCGGCCATCTGCGTCGACATCCACGTGCACCGCATCGTAAACCGCTGCGGCCTGGTTTCCACCTCCAGTCCCGAAGAAACCCTCTCCGTCTTGGAAAAAACGGTTCCCCGGGATCATTGGATTGATGTAAACCAGATCCTCGTACCCTTCGGCCAGACAACCTGCAGCCCCGTAAGTCCCCGCTGCAGCACATGCCCCCTGGCCGATTGGTGTCCCCGAACCGGCGTTACCAATTCCCGATAGCAACCCGCAGCCTCGATACGCCCCCGGGGATTGCACCGAACCGTTTGTGCACTAACCAAAAAAAAGCAGAGCCGGGCTTCCCCCGCGCTCTGCTTTTTCTACAATCTTGACCAATGAGTCCTTCGTACGCAGGACCACCGTCATGGGAGTCGGGCTTTCAGGCTCCGACTCACCCTATTCCTCTGCGATCAGTAAGGTCTTGGAGTCGAGAATGAGGTGTAAATCCTCATCGACAATCCGGTCGTGATCCTTGCGCAGATTCAGTTTGATGTGATTCTTTTCATCCTCAAGGTCGATGAGCACGCTGAGAACCTGCTCGAAATTTGAAAGCTCCTTGGGGATTCCCCCGGTATTCTTTTCAATGTCGGCGGTAGCCCAAACAGTGAGATTATGCTTGGCTGCAAATCCCTTAAGTGCTTCGAAGGTTCCTACAGAACCCTTATCGAAGTCGTAGCCGTCAATAACCAGAAGATCGGCGGCAAAATGCCCTTCACTGATTAACGCCTCTATACTTTTTTCAATCTGATCGATGGTTACATCATGCTGGTTGAAGTTCAGAATTACCCGGTTCTTTACCAGTTCGTCATGAACCTCCACAGCGGACTCTAGATTACGGTTCGTGGCGATTTCTTTATATACCGCCTCGTACCAATCGATAATGTGGTCGGTTTTCGCTGCAAAAGAAAGATGGATAACATGCTTTCCCTGAAGCAGCTTATCCGTGGCGATGTGAACCAAACATGCGGTTTTTCCCACACCCCTGGGTGAGGCAATAACGCCGATATTACCGGCCTCGACGCCGCCCCGTGTTGACTTCTCCATTATTCGTAATGGACTACGCTTAACAAGCTCTGCTTTAACCATGGTTAATCTCCCCTCGTAGTTTAGGTTCTGATACCGTACCTACAGTGTAATACGAAAACCCGGGGGGTACATCAAAAAAAGGCTCCGGAACCAGAACCCGACAGAATCCCCCGAACATTACCTGTCTACGGCCAAAGAACAGGGGTCATGGTGGACCATGACCCCGTCGGTTGTTCCTTACTTTTGCTCAGCTCTCCGCTTCTCTTCGAATTGCTTCTTAAGATCATCAGAGATACTCTGGGGCACCCGTCCATATTTCAGGAATTCCATAGAGAACTCTGCTTTACCCTGGGTTAGGGAGCGCAAAACCGTGGAATAACCGAACATTTCGCTCAATGGCACCTCAGCTTCAACGGAGCAAAAGGCCGAATCCTCGGTAGATGATACGATTACACCCCGGCGCTGGTTGATAGACCCGAAGATGTTCCCCTGGAACTCCGTCGGTCCCTCGACAACAACCTTCATCAGGGGCTCAAGGATTACCGGCTTCGCCTTATCATACACCTGCCGGAAAGCACCCAGGGCAGCCTGCTGGAAGGCCATATCCGATGAGTCAACAGGGTGGGTAGAACCGTCGTTGATGGTCACCTTAATGCCGACAATAGGGAATCCGATCTGAGTACCCTTTTCCATGGCCTTCTTAAAGCCTTTTTCACAAGAAGGAATGTACTCGTTGGGAATTACCCCACCTTTTATGGCGTTAACAAACTCAAAATTACCCTCTTCCAGGGGCTCAAGGAATCCGGCAACCCGTCCGTACTGACCGGAACCACCGGTCTGCTTCTTGTGGGTGTAATCAAATTCAGCCCTCTGAGAAACTGCCTCACGATAGGCTACCTGGGGCTGCCCGGTCTGCACCTCGGCTTTGTACTCCCGCTTCATCCGTTCGATGTACACATCCAGGTGGAGTTCACCCATACCCTGAATAATGGTCTGATTGGATTCCGGATCAACATAGGTACGGAAGGTGGGATCCTCTTTGGTGAATCTATTCAGGGCCTTGGCCATATTGTCCGCGGCTTTTTTATCCACCGGTTCAATAGCCAGGTCGATTACCGGCTGGGGTATGAACATGGAGGTCATTGAGTAGTTAAGAGACGGATCGGTGAAGGTATCCCCGGAGGCACAATCCACGCCGAAAAGGGCGGCAATCATACCGGGCTCGGCCTCATCAATGTCTTCCATGTGATTAGCATGCATCCGGATCAACCGCCCGACCTTGAATTTCTTCTGGCTCCGGGTATTGAACAGTTCTCCGCCCTTTTTAACCACACCCTGGTATACCCGGATGTAGGTTAACTGACCGTACTGCCCGTCCTCAAGTTTAAATGCCAAGGCAACCGGCTTTTTACCATCCGCCTGGGGCTCCATAACCACCTCAGCTTCATCGTTATCCAAATCCAGGGCCTTGTTCTCAATATCAAGAGGGCTGGGAAGGAACCGAGTAACTCCATCAAGCAGAAGCTGAACACCCTTGTTCTTATAGGCTGAACCCATAAATACCGGGGTTAGGTCCAGGGTCAACGTACCCTTCCGAATAGCATCGTAAATGAGCTCTTCCGAGGCATCTCCCTCAAGGTAGGCTTCCGCCAGTTCATCACTGAACAGGGATGCAGCATCAATCAGCTCTTCTCTTCGCTGGTCCGCCTCAGCCTTGAGCTCCTCGGGAATATCGGTAATACGAATCTCCGTACCGTTATCACCCTCGAAATAGTAGGCCTTCATGGTTACAAGATCCACCACCCCTACATGCTTATCTTCCAGGCCGATAGGAATCTGAACAAGCACCGCATTATGGCCGAGCTTTTCGATGAGCTGATCCTTGACCTTATAGGGGTTGGCACCGGTACGGTCGAGCTTGTTGATGAAGGCGATCCGGGGGACGTTGTAGCGCTTCATCTGTCGGTCTACGGTAATGGACTGGGACTGGACCCCTTCTACACCGGAAAGCACCAGGATAGCGCCGTCCAATACCCGCAGCGCCCGCTCTACCTCAATGGTAAAGTCGACGTGCCCCGGGGTGTCGATGATGTTGATGGGAAAATCCTTCCACTCAACATGGGTAGCGGCAGATGCGATGGTAATACCACGCTCCCGCTCAAGTTCCATGGAGTCCATGGTTGCCCCAACTCCATCTTTTCCTCGCACCTCATGGATCGCATGGATCCGGTTGCAGTAGAAAAGAATCCGCTCGGTAAGGGTAGTTTTACCCGAGTCAATATGCGCGCTTATACCGATATTGCGCCGCTTCGTGATGTCTGCCATAAAAAATTAATACCTCTCAAACCAGAATAACGTGACTTATGTGTTTTGCTGCTAGACAATTACAGGCTGTGATATACTTTTGTCAGTATGGACACCCATAGTATCGTTAACCCATTCTTTTTTCAATACCCGGGTGATTTTACTCTACCGAAGATCGGGACGAGCGGTTTTTCCTACCGGGACTGGATCGGAACCGTGTACCCCAGGGGTACAAAAAGCTCGGACTTCCTGGAACATTACCAGCGGCTATTCACCTTCTGTGAAATAAACAGTACCTACTATCATATGCCCAGCCCATCCATGATCCAAGGGCTTGCAGCTAGGGCTGGCACCCTGGACCTAACCATCAAGCTTCCCGGTTCCCTGACCCACCCGCACCCCGACACACCCAGGACCCCCCAGGACACCGAAAACCTTCTGGATGAGTTTTTTACTAGTCTTCAGGCCGGCATGAACCCCGGGCCTATTCGGGGTATCTTACTCCAGTTCCCCTACCGCTTCGGGTATACCAAGGAGAACCGCTGGTATCTCGGGGAACTTACCGAGGGGGTGGTATCCCGCATTAGAGATCGTGACATCTCCCTAGAGGTATTCGTGGAGTTCCGAAAATCGGATTGGAATAAACAGCAGGTCTATCGGGGATTAGAATCCCGGGGTTGCCGTTGGGTACTCTGCGATCTGCCCTCCCTTCCGGGGCTGCCCTCCATGGAGGACCAGCTGCGGGCTGGAGGAAGCATCCCCCCAGGATACCTGCGGCTTCATGGGCGCCGCCAGGACACCTGGTGGCAGGGTACAGCGGTATCACGGTATGACTACCTGTACTCGCCGGACGAACTTACCTCCATTACAGGGGTCTTAAGACCCCTGCTCTCAGAGAAATCGATCCAGTACATCGCCTTTAATAACCATCACAAAGGAAAGGCGGCGGTTAACGCCATCCAGCTCTCAGAACTGTTACTCCCATTCATTGAAGAAAAGAATCAAGGTTAACCAGACCTCTTTTCCGCTCAGATCGAGCTCCTGTTCTTTAATACGTTGTTCAATTTCCTTCCGGGTTAAGCTGGGATTCTCCTGCTTCCATCCCACTACTGTCATGACATCATCCCGGGTAACATCATTCATGGATCCGAAGAAGCCCCGGTTGTTCAGAAGCATGACCCCGTACCGGAGCATGACCAGCTGATCGAGAATATTCTGCGCGGTTTCGTCACTGCGGCCCAAATGGGCGTCCTGGGCAACCTGCTGTTCCGCGAACTCATCCTGGCGGGTTATTATTCCCGCTATCTGGGTTTGGATAGCTGATAGCTGGTTCAGTATCTCCTCCTGCTCCGCTCGAACGCCCCTGAGGTATCGCATGACATACTCAGAGTCCTGGCTCAGAAGGTACTCCTCCGGGCTGTTCGCAATACGGATCAAGCGCTCGAAAAGCTCCTCAGCGGAGAAATACTGCCCACGAATCCTCAGTCTCAACTCATTAATAATCATGTTGAAGTCATAAAATAATGCACCATCAAATACAAAGGTTAACCCGCTGGGGAGGTACTGTAAAATGTCCCGTTCCTCAATCCGTAGATTTCGTAAGAGCACCACCGCCCTGGCATCCTGCTGCCCCAGGGTCAGCCTGATATTCCGGGGCTCAAAGAGGTCTGTACCATTAAGCGCGGAAAAAAGCTGCCGGGTGAAGGCAATGTTTTCCGGAGAGGCCACCGGGGTGGGAATCCCTGATAACTGCACCCTGAATCGTCCATCGCTCAGTTCATAATCGCCGAACTCGGTTTCCTGGGCCTGGATCCCAAGCTCACCCAGGGCTGTGAGCAGATCCCCGGATTGGGCTGTTACCCCGGGGGTGAGAAATAGGGTGAGTATCAGACCTAGGGTCCACCTCCAGGATGCTCGGCTAGGCTTCATATTCATCATCATTCATCTCCTCCGGAAATCGGTTGCTGCAGATTAAAGATCACCGCATCGAAGGGGAACAGTCTCTCGCCCTCCTGCAGCATCTCTAGCTGGGCAATAATATGGGGTTCCACCGCCTTCACACGGATGCGGCCGATCTGACGGGTATCTTCGCGGAAAATAAGAGCCTCAATACCGGGCACAATGAACTCTTTGTTCAAGGCGAAAAGCAGGATGTTTTCATCATCCCTGGCATCTACGATAAACCCGGAATCGCCGCTCCTCCGCGATAATGCCGCAAGAGAGTACTCCAGCTGACCAATGAAACTCTTCAACCGGTTCTGTTCAGCCACACTAGCCTCCAGACGACGGTTGGCAGCAGCTATCCGCTGGGTTGCCTCTTGAAATGCTGTTTCCTGGTCCAGAATCCGCTGGGACATCGCCTGACTAGACTCCTGCAATACCCGCAGATTTTGACCCTGGAGCTCCTTGAGCTGGCGCAGGGTTAACTCCACGGAGTTCGCGTATCCGACCCCGCCCAACCGGGTTATGAGGGCATCCATACCGGCAATATTGTTTTCAAGGTCCTCTATCTGCTGGAAGGACAGATCAAGAATCTGGCGGACCTCCCGCATCTGAGCGGTAAACCGCCAAATATCGGTGAGATTCGGTATCGCAGCCAACTCCTGAGACGGCTGGGGATTCAACCACTGGTCGGTGAACTCCTGGGAAAACACCGGATTGTAGGTAAGAAACATTTCATTTAGGGCGGCACGCTGTTCAGCCTCCAAGCGTTCCCGGAGGTTCTCTCGTAACTGCTCTTCAAACAGCTGCAGCTCCTGAAGTTCCTGCTCATGATCTGCTTCCAAGGCAGCGATCTGTTCTTCATACCGCGCTTGGACCTGCTCCAACTCAAGATTGAAGAGGCGTTTCTGGTTATCCAGGAGCTCTTCCTGGCGGCGGGCCTGCTCGACCTGCCGGGAATCGTATTGATCCATCTGGGCCTGGATACGCTGAATCTCCAGCTCCACCTCCTCAATCTGGGGTGCATACCGGGCCTGTACCTCGGCGATAGATTCCTGCAGCCGCTCCTGGATAAGCCGTTCTTCCTGTTGCATTTGGGCCTGGTTGAGGCCGCGGCTTTCAATGAGGGCTGTTTCCCGCTCGGATGCGGTGATCAGATCGTTTATTTCCTTCTCTTGGCTATTGCGGAGCTGCACCAGACGGCGTTGGGCTGCAGCCATGCTCTCATCAAGCCGTTTAGCGGTATTGAGCACATCCCGCAGATTCACATCGGCAAAGGCCCCCTCAAAATTGATGTCTGCCCGCTCATTCATACTCTGGATGTAGAAGGAGACCCCAATCGCCCCTCCGATGAGTACGACGGCAGTCAAGATTACAAAGAGGGGGATCAGAACCGATCGGTTCTTCTTCGTCTTTGCGAATTCTTCTTCCAGATTATAGCGCTTCTGCCGCTCCCTGAATTCCCGGGCCAATTCTTTGAGGAAGGTCTGTTTGCTCTGTTCTACAATCGCATTTATTTCTCTGTCATGGTCCATATTCCGCTCCATCCTCTGGGTGGCTTACCATCCTTGGTACGCTGTCTGAATATTTCGGCCATGGGTAACTCAATTTTGGAGAACTTCTCATGGGCAGCAGTCCAGTCTCCATCATAGTATTCGTAGAGTGCCTGCCTAAAAATGTCCGCTCTGGCCCTGAAGTCGGCATCCATCCGGCGGGTATCCAGGGGCCAAAAGATCTTTTTCCCTATGGTCTTACCCTTTACCTGAACCTGATCCAACTCCATGAAATAGTAGTGATCAAAATCAGATTCAACATGGTCCTTGATATATTCGCTCACAATCATGGGAACCCGGTAAAACCGGGTTAATCCTTCGAGACGGGAAGAACTATTCACGTTGTCTCCGATAACCGTATTTACCATCCGCTCGTTGGAACCGATATTCCCGTAGAAAACCTCGCCTCCGTCAATGCCGACCCCCACATCGATGAGCACCGCCTTGAAGACCCGCTCCTCAGCATCGGTTAAGGCCCCCCGGTTGGCCAAAATTTGTTCCCGGCGTTTAAACATCTGCTCCCGGAGGGTGGCGGCCACCCGAATAATCTGGTAGCCGGCCCTGATAGCCTGGTACGACTTGTTTTCATTAGGACGGCCGATAACCCCGAATACCGCAAGAAGGGCATCTCCGATGATGGAACCTACATCGCCGTTATTCTCATGGATATGCCGGATAGCCTGATCATAATGCAGGTTTAACAACTTGATGATATCCGTTCCCAGGGTTTCCGTCATGAAGGTGAATCCCTTGATATCGGAAAAAAGAATGGCCAAATCCCGCTTGGATCCCTCAAGCCGAATCTCACGTTCCCGGTAGGCTTTTTGGGCTACGTCCCGGGCAACGAACTTTTTAAAGATATTCAACAGGTTTTCGATGGTGCTCGCCAGGCTGTTAAAGGCTACCCCGAGATAGGAGATATCGTCGTTGGGAGCGCCGCGGATATCCACCAGTTCCATGGCTTGGCGCTCTTGCATTGCCATGATCTGGCTGGTGATTACTCCGACGAACTTTAAGATTCGCCGAAGAATGAGGACACCCACCACGGCACAAACCAGGGTAATCAGGAGAATCAGCCACAGGACCGTCTGAAAAATCCGAACAGAATCGGCGTAGAACTCGTTTTGATCCTCTGCCCGGATGAAAAACAACTCCCATTGGGGATGGTACTTATACACGCCGATGTATGGGCGGTCATCGTACACGAACCGGAACAACCCATCGGTGACACCTTCCTCCAATGCAGCATTCATACTCTGGAGTTGCTGCTGATCGGAAAAATCAATGGCCTGACCACCCCGGGGCGTTGCAACCATAAATATGGAGCCATCGGGGTAGAGTCCCATGGCCAAGGATCCATCCTGCTCCAACTGTTGGAGAGTACTCTGGGTGATATTCTCCCGGGCAGCGTCTACGTCCTGATTAAATTGAAATATCTCGTATTGGTTCGAAGCAAATACGTGCAGATCCTTAAGGTCGGCAATCAGCAGCTTGTTCAGCAGCCGGATCTGCTCTCCCTGGTTTAAGGTAAGGTTTAAATAGTTCGTTGAAACATTAGAAACCAGCAGAAAGACCGTGAACACCGTCACAATCTTCACCATTAACGGAACAACACGAACCCCCGAAACTTTCTTTCCCAACACGGTGTCGAGAAGTTTCATGAGCAGTCCCCTTTTCGTAATGAACTTTCCATCTCTCTTCACCAAGCATAGTCGATCCAGTTTTTTTTTCAATATTGACTAGAATAAAACTCAGAAAAAAGGCACCCCAATGGGTGCCTTTTTTTACTGGTACAGGTGTTTCTATGGATAATTACAACGGGCACGGCCTAACTGAGCAGTAACTCATCGTTCTCCAATTCGGTATTCCGAATCTCTTGGAACTTCTTCACCAGTTTCTCCACCGTTAACCCCTGCTTTTCTGGCCCGGATAGATCAAGAATAATCTCTCCCTTGTCCATCATGAGGATTCTATCCCCGTATTGAATGGCGTGATGCATGTTATGGGTGATCATCATGGTGGTAAGTCCGTACTCCCGAATGTACCGCAGGGTTAGATCCAGAACTACCTGGGCATTTTTGGGATCCAGGGCGGCAGTATGCTCATCTAAAAGAATGAGATCCGGCTTGCTCAACACCATCATTAATAGGGTCAGGGCCTGACGCTGCCCGCCGGATAGCAGCCCCACGTTATCCTTGAGCCGGTTTTCTAACCCCATCTGCAGGGGCACCAGCTGTTCCTGGAAGTACTCCCGCATCTGGTGGTTCAAGCTGATCCGGAGCCCCTTAAATCCCTTCTTCAGGGCGAGTATCATATTATCTTCCAGGCTCATATTACCGGCGGTCCCTAGTAGGGGGTTTTGAAAGATACGCCCGATATGTTTAGCCCGTTTGTATTCCGGCTGCTTACTAACGTTTTTTCCGTGGAGCCAGATTTCCCCGTTACTCGGAAGAAGAGTGCCGGAAATCAGGTTGAAAAGGGTGGATTTTCCTGCCCCGTTGGAACCGATTACGGTTATAAACTCACCCTGATTCACCGAAAGATCGATATTGCGAATAGCGAGATTTTCATTCACGGTGCCTGGATGGAACACCTTCTGGACGGCTTTTATCTCAAGCATCATCTCCCTCCTTGGTGCTAAGTACCTCTCCGGGTTTGGAAACCTGAGGTGGAGATGCCACACCCGGTGTGGGCTGGGTCGAGGCAAGGAGCTGCTTGGAGGGTTTATCCTTACGCATCTTTGTTGCCACCAGGGAGAGAATGATTAATAGGCCGGTGAGTAACTTGAGATCGTTCGGAGTTAACCCGACATAGTACCCGTAGTACCTGCCAAGATACATGATAGCCCGGAAGAGGATCGATCCCAGAATAACCCGGAGGGTCAGGGCGAAAATTCTATTGGATTTCCAGAGAAATTCTCCGATCATCACCGATGCCAGACCGGCAATGATAATCCCCTGGCCAAGATTCACATCGGCAAACCCCTGGAACTGGGCTGCGAAGGCCCCGGAGAGGGCAACCAATCCGTTAGACAATCCTACGCCGATCAGCTTCAGGTAGGAGGGGTTTACCCCGGTAGAGATAACCATTTGGGGATTATTCCCCAGGGCGCCCAGAGTCATACCCAGGTCGGTTCGGAAAAACACATCCAAAAGAAGCTTCACCATCATGACAATTAAAAAGAAAAACAACAAAAGCAGCCATTCCTGGGGAATTACACCCCCGAACTGAGATTCAAGATTCTTTAAGATGGTCACCTGCTGGATTAACGGCAGGTTAGCCCGGTTGCCCAAAACACGGATGTTAATAGACCACAACATGGTCATGGTAAGAATACCGGCGAGAAGGTTGGGTACCTTCAGGTAGTTATGTATTGCTGCAGTGCACAATCCCGCAAGGACACCTCCCAAAAAGGCAATACCGACAGAGATCCAAGGATCGACTCCCGCCGTGACCAGGCTGGCAAGGATTGCCGCACCCAAGGGAAAGGACCCATCCACCGTGAGATCGGGAAAATCAAGGATCCTGAAGGTGATGAACACCCCCAGGACCATGATCCCGTATAATAATCCTTCTACAAAGATTCCTTCTATCATACGGTACCTAACACCTTACTGCTTCACAACCTGGCCGTCTTGCACCAAGGTTGCAGCGGAGCTCCGAACATCCTGGGGAACGGTAATCCCGAGGGCTTCGGCGACATCCAGGTTGATGAGCAGGTCCACATCCGCAGCATCTGTCATGTACTGGGTCGGGATGCTTGCGGGGCTTTCGCCTTCCAGAAGCCGGGCGATGAGCCGGCCGGTAGCTCTTCCCATCTTATAGTAGTCAAATCCCCATGCCGCAAGAACACCAACCTCTTCGGCTGAGGAGGGATCGGCGCTCATGACGGGTTTTCCCTGCCTGCTGGCCACATCTACCAGAGCATTGAGGGCAGAAACCACCGTATTATCTGTGGATACATAGACCGCATCTACCTTATCTATGATGGTTTGGGTGGCCGTCCGTACCTCTGCGGAGTTGGTTACGGTTGCGGGAACAAATGTGAGTCCCAGCTCTGCCGCTGCCTGCTCGGCCAGTTCTGCCAGGGCTACCGCATTTGCCTCGCCGCTGGAATACACGTGCCCGATGGACTTGATGCTAGGGTTCAGACGGAGCAGCAGCTCCAGCTGTTCTTTAACGGGGGTCAGGTCAGAGATACCGGTTACATTCTCACCACCCTGGTCCACTGAGGGGACAAGGCCGGCACCTGCCGGATCGGTTACCGCACTGTAGACCACGGGAATATCCCGGAGGGTATTCACCAGGGCTTGGGCGGTGGGCGTGGCAATTCCCACTGCCAGAGCTACCTTATCTGCCCGGAATTTGTTAGCAATGGAAGTGGCGGTGTTTAAATCGCCGTTAGCGTTTTGAAGATCGTATTCGAGGTCAAATCCAAGTTCGCTAAGCTCATCCTGAATTCCCTGTTCGACGGCGTCCAGGGCGGGGTGAGCGACAATCTTGGAAATTCCAATGGTTTGTACCTGATTGCCCTGGGATGATTCCCCCGCTCCCGCGGCGAAAAGAGGCATCCCAGCCACCATGGCAATGAGTACCAGGACTAATCCTATAGTCTTGCGCATTTTGCTCCTCCTAAAATGTATGTAGGAGATATTAAAACCCATGACGGGTAACCTGTCCAGCGTCCAACCCGGGGCTTGACGCAGGTCCTTCGGCTTCCCACTATAATCCTCATGATTTTTGAGGTAGCGGTGATGCTTTTCGGCCAGTTTTCCGCAGCAACATCAATTCTAATGATCAAGGCATCGGCGGTGCCCCCGGGATATCTCGGAGCGTACCGGCTGGTTTTCGCAGCCCTTCTATTCGCCGGCCCGGGATTCCGGCGCTACCGGGAATGGAGGCGGAACATGCATGAGGCGACCAGCAGGCCTCCAGGGCTGGGGCAGCTGCTGCGCTACACCTGGTTGCCAGGGATTTTTCTTGGATTACATTTTTTTACCTGGAATATGGGTGCCAGATTAACCCTCGCAGGGAATGCCACCCTGGTAGTGAACATGATTCCCCTGGTCATGCCGATTCTCATGTACATCATGCACCGTATTGTTCCCAGCAGGCGGGAGTTGCTGGGCTCCGGGGTCGCCATGGCCGGCGTGGGGATCCTCGGAGTAGGATCAGTGCAGATTTCTCCCGAATCAGCAGCCGGGGATCTGCTCTGTTTTGTTGCCATGGTATTTTTGGCCCTCTACCTCATCTTCGCGAAAACAGCCCAGGGCGTAAACATACCCCTCCTGCTCTATTTAACCATGGTGTACATGGTCGGTTCACTCACCGCCTTTGTAATAAATCTCCCCTTTGCCCCGCCGGCTGTTGACCATCTTTTGCCACCCCAACTATGGTATATCCTCGGGCTCACCCTGGTACCGACCGTATTAGGGCATAGTCTGTTGAACCGGGCAATGCAGACTCTGCCGAGCCAGGTAGTAAGTATAGGACAGCTTTCTCAGTTCATTTGGGCTGCGTTACTGGCCTTTCTAGCATTCGGGGAGATTCCTGAACCGGTGTTTTACCCGGCAAGCGTTTTTGTGCTTATCGGCGCTGGGATAACCCTCTCCGCCCATAGAAAAAAATCCCTAGTTGTAAAGGAAAAACAGCAATGAACCTGATCTGTCTTGACCTCGAAGGTGTAATGGTACCGGAGATTTGGATAAACCTGGCAAAAAAAACCGGCATCGCCTCCCTGGAACGTACCACCCGAGATGAACCTGATTACAGCAAACTTATGAACGGCAGGTTGGAGATTCTGCGTGAGCATAACCTTACCATTCACGACATTCACGAGGTTATAAACTCTCTGGAGCCCCTGCCCGGTGCCGTGGACTTTCTTGATACCCTCCGGGAACAGGCCCAGGTGGTCATCCTCTCCGATACCTTCCAACAGTTCGCAGCCCCTCTGATGAGAAAACTCAGGTGGCCGACCCTCCTGTGCAACGACCTGGTTATCGACGATCATGGTGTTATTCAGGATTTCAAGCTTCGCCAGGCCGACGGGAAACGCAGGGCGGTAGAAGGGTTCCAGTCCATGGGTCTTTCCGTGACCGCCGCCGGAGATTCCTATAACGACCTGAGTATGATAAAGGCGGCCCAACGGGGAGCATTTTTTCGCCCGCCCCAGCGAATCACCCTGGAGGAACCGGACTACCCGGTATTCACGGAATACCCGCCCTTTGTGGATTTCCTATTGAATCGTATATAATACCCCCATGGACTCAGAGGATCAAAAAACGGGATGTTTTCGCAAGCTGGCGGAAGATCAGGTAGGTTCCGGCAAGATCGGTTCCGATGATCAATCCAGGCTCATCCGGGAACTGCGAATACACCAACGGGAACTTGAACTCCAGCAGGAGGCCCTGGAGGCAGTGCAGGAAGAGCTCCAGGAAAAAAACCGACAGTTTTCACTGCTCTTCCACCAGGCGCCGGTTCCGTACCTGCTGGTCAACCGGTCCGGCATGATCCTCATGGCCAATCAGGCGGCTGCGCGGCTCCTGCATTCCCAGAGCGATGCCGGATTGACGGGACATTCCGTGGCTGAATACATCCAATCGGGGGATCGCAAGCGCTTCAATCATCATCTTGATCAGGTACAAACCACCGGCAGCGCCCAGCTTGCGGACCTGGGGCTTCATGATATTGGGCTGTCCGGAGGACCGGAGAACCAGCGCTGGTGCTCCATAGACAGCCGATTCCATGACAGCGGTCAGGAAGGCTGGATTTTTATGGTTCTCCGGGAGATTACAAGTCAAAAAAACCTGGAGGATGATTTAATTCTCGCTCAACAGGAAGCCTTGAAGGCAAACCGGCTCAAAAATCTGTTCCTCGCTAATACCAGCCATGAGCTCCGGACTGCATTGCATTCCATTGCCCATCTACTCGCCGATTCAACCATATCCCCGGAAACCAGGGATTCGGTTATCCAGAATACGGTACAATCCACCCTCCGGGTAATCAACGATATCCTGGACTTTACCGCCATTGAAGAGGGAACCCTGGCAACCTCGGAATCCAATTTCACCCTGGAGCACATTGTACACCAAATCCGCAGCTCCTATGCTGGGTTATGCAGGGACAAGGGACTCACCCTGGAGTGCAGGGTTCAAGCACCGGATAAGCTTGAACTCTCCGGAGATCTTCAACGAATCCTGCAGATTCTGACGAACCTGGTACAGAACGCCCTGGACTATACCGACCGCGGACGGATTGACGTCATCGCCGATTATAAACCCATAACCAGCTTCCAGGGGGAGGTCGTATTTGAAATCCGGGATTCCGGCCGCGGCCTGAGCAGCGATGAACTTCACACCATCTGGCTTGAACCCTTCGATGAATCCAGCCGGTATAAAAAAAATACCAACGGACTCGGCATCGGTCTTCCCCTGTGTAAACGGTTAGCCCGATTACTGGGCGGGCAATTGTACCTGAGCTCCAACCAGGGCCTCGGAACTTCAGCCTTTTTCAGTATTCCCTTGTATCATGGCGATCCTCCAGCGGGGCAGCCAGCGCCATCCCCGACCCAGGGCAACCGCCACCGGAAAAAAATCCTGGTTGTTGAGGACAACGAACTGAACAGGATGGTGTTGGTTCACATCCTTCAACAACTGGGGTATGCCAATATCCTGGGGGCGGAAGACGGTCGGGAGGCCCTGGATCTGCTCTCCGAGCACGGGGACACAGCCCTCGTGCTGATGGATATTTCCATGCCCCGGATGGATGGACTCGAGGCGACCCGCCTGATTCGCCAAGGGCGCGCCGGGAATTCCGATATCCCCATCGTCGCCATCTCCGCTCACACCATGACCGGGGATGAAGAAACCTTCTTATCTGCGGGGATGAACGCCCATATCGCAAAACCCTTTACGCGGCATGACGTAGAAACCGTGGCATCCCGGTTCTTGGGGGCTGGTTCCGGATCTCAGCCCGGTTCGGGGAAAACGCCGGATCCGGAGGGGTAACCCATCCCCAGGCAGGAACTACCCCCACTCCGGAATCCGGAGAATCTGTCGGAGGATTTCCCGGGTAATCGCATAGAGGGGAGGAATTCCCTCGTTGGCTTGCAGGGAGTTCGCGAGGCTGCTGGTGGTATGAGCCAGGGGAAGATCGGAAACATAGTAGTAGAACCGCTGCTTGGTTTGTTTTCTCAGTAAACCGGTATAGATGCTTTCGGCAACCTGGCGGTGATAATAGCTTCCCTCCATCTCCAATCCAATAATGGCCCAGAGGTGCCGGTAAAACTGCAACATAAGGCGGTTCTGGAGCAGGGTACCCTCCACTGTCAGCATCGGCCCGGTATGCACCTGAATTCCTCCCAGGGTCTCGGTAAATCGCTGGGTGTCTGCCCGGGCCGGGGTCGGGACAGGATAGAGCTGATCCATGGCTTGGTCGAGAAAGGCTGTGGGAACCAGGATATCTCCTCGTTTTCCCGCCAAAGAGCCGGCCTTACCGAGAAAATTCACACTCTCAATACGGTGGCCGAAGAGCAAGATGAGGTTCCGAATGATATGTTCGGCCTGCTCCCCGAAGGCATAGTCAATATTTACAATGATGTCCTTGCAGCTCCTGGGCACAAGCCCGATACCCGGGTCAACCTCCGTACCGGCCAGGCGCGAGGCATCTATAATTTGCACCTGAATACCAGTGGACAGGGTTCCAGAAAGGGTTTTTATTCCCTGGGATTCTCCCGCCTGTTTTGCCAGGTTCTCCCGGTCGGGAAAGCTGCGAAAATAGTCCCGGAGCAGGGCGTAGGTTTTATCCTGGGGATTCGACCAGTCGAGGCTCAGCAGGGCATTGCCGGTATCCTTGGCCCAGGAGATGATCCTGTCCTGTTCTTCCAGGTACCAGGCATTCAGGCAGTTGGTAACCGAGTGGGTGTTTGAACTGATGATATGAACCCCAACACCCTCGGGAAGGGAGCCGGCATCACAGCCGAGGAGTTCCGACACTGCACTGCCCACATGGCCGGTCCAGATTTCGGTGCGCCGGCTGTTGTAATTATTCTTCTGCCGTCGGATATCGATACTGAACATCTCCCGGTGGTTTGTAATCTCGTAAATTCGCCGGGTGAGTTCCCGGGGCCAAACCCGGTAGAGCCGGTCGATTTCCTGGTCGTCAAAACCGAGGGTCCATAACAATTGCCGTTCCTGCTGGAGGTATTCTGGGCTTCCAGGCCGGGCGGGCGCGAACCCCGGCATCGCTCCATCCTGGAGCCACTGTTTGAGACGCGTCATCCCGTTGATGGCATACATCCGTTTTCTGATTTTCTGGGCCTCCACCGCGTACAGGCAGAGGCAGGTAATGAAGTCCATGAGATCGCTCATGCCGTTACGCAGGAGGACCAGGTCTTTTCCCGGCAGCATCTCCCAGATACTTCTCCGGCGGGCAGTCGAATCCACCCGGGGGAAAAAGTCTCCGGGACGCTTATAGGCCGTGGGAAGCTCGTCCCGAAGCAAAAACGCAAAGGTACGGGTCACATTTTCCGGCAGCCGGCGAACGGCATACTCCAATCCCCCAAGATCCAACTCAGTATCATCCACGGTTCCCCGGTGCAAGGCAGGCTCGAGACTCCGGTAAATATCCAGCAAGGCCGAAACGGTGATATGCCCCAGGGAAACCCCCCGGAGCACCTCGGCTCGAAACCGGTCAAAGGCCTGAAAAATACCCTGGCGATCCTTCAGAATGGTAGCCAGGGACTGGGCGAAGGCCCCGGAACTATGAACCAAGGATAAAAAGACATTCCCGGGAATCTTACAGCAGAGGGCGGAGGTCGCAGCACGGATGGAGAAAACCCGGGGGACCTCAAAAATAGCCTCCCACTCGCCGAAATAATGTCCCTGCTCGATGATGCTATGGGGCTCAAACTCCCCGGGAGATCCGGGATCGCCGTTGCCCACGGAAACGGAACCGGACAGCAATACATAGACCCAGCGGTCCTGGGTATCGCCCTGGCGGATAATTGCCTCGCTTTCTTCGAAGCGCACCACCTCGCTGGATTGAACCAGGCGCTGCATATGTGCCGAATCCAGAAACCGGAAGGGAATAACCTCACGAAGCTGCTGCTGATACACGGGATTCTTTTGCATGGTCACTCCTTGTGCTATACTATCACAGCATATGGAAAAGGAACGAGATCAAATTATCGACCATTTGAGCAACTGTTTTGCCCGGGATCTATTAACAGCCGAAGACTTTGAGCTCCGGGTGGAGCGGGCTCACCAGGCATCCACCCTCGACCAGCTGGCAGGATTGATCGAGGACCTTCCCACCCTGCCGGGGTCGCCTCGGTTCGCGGCACCATCGGGATCCCACTCCAGATTTCCCTCGGGCGACTACGCAGAAGGCCGCGGCGAGGGCAGTCCGGGGCCTTACAGGGGCGGGTTTCCCGGAGACCTGGAACCGGAAACCACCTATGCTATTTTTTCAGAGCAGAAGCTCGCGGGAAACTGGCTGCGCCGGAATAGTGCAGCTGCTACCGTGGCCCTGGGTTCCATGGTCATGGATCTGCGGGATGTAACCCTGGGTCCCTACACCGAAATCCAGCTGACGGCCTTTATGGGGGAGATAACCATAATCCTGCCGGATTACCCTGTTTTGGTGGAATCCTCTGTTTCGACGATCCTTGCGGAGTTTAAACGTAAGGGGATGGGACGAGCACCGGACAATGCGCCGTTGCTCAAACTCAAGGGCTATGCCGTTCTCAGTCAAATCACCCTAAAACAAAAGCGCTAAGACATCCTCAAGAATCGGTGCAGAGCCGGCTGAGGATGGGGCCGTGGTGGATGATGGGGTATTGGCAGACCATCCGGGTCAAGGCATCCACGGCCTGGGCGTAGGACGCATTGGTTGTATAATTAAACATACTATCCTCGACCTCTCGGCCGTCGGGTTCTCGGATATGCACAATGGGATTCATGAGCATGCCGCAGATGATCTTTTTGTCCACCCCCCGATTCAAGAGGTACCGGGCGAATGTAAAATCGCGAAGACTGATCTTCTCTCGCTGCTGGGTGTACAGATACCCCACCCCGTCCAGGATCTGTTCAAAGGGACCCTTGGAGTAATGAAAGGCCCGACTGGGATCATACTTCGGATCCAGGATTCCTCCATCCACCAGAGCCTGATGCATTCTCCGCACCAGGAGCTTAACCGATGAATAATCCCGCTCGGTCCGGAAGATCATAACGGCAATATCGGTTCCCTTGGCATTCTTGTGGAGCAGAGCGGGAATATCGTAATTCACCACATACACACCCTCGATGCGTTTAATGGTTTGGCCGTTGAGCATTACCATGTCCGCTTCATTCACCCAGGTGTGAAACAGCTCCTCCGGGGTCTTATCCAGACGTTCTAAGGCTTCGAAACTGCCAACAATCTCTGCTGAGTCAAAGTCCTCCCGGAAAAAATCGCTGAACCGCTCCGCCATGCTCAGGGTAAATGCCCGTTTTCCTACCACGGCGAAATGCAGCTTAAGGCTGTAGTACTGCTCCACAATGGTGTTTTTTACGATAAACTCCCCGGGAAAGTTCGCCATGTAGACCAGCTTCATGGGCTGTCCCTGCTCTGCGGTTTTAATGACCTTCAGCAGGGTGCTCTCCACCAGCACGCCGTTGGTCTCGGGCCGAAGATACACAAAAATGTCCTGTTCCTCGGGTTTGGCTGCAGGGCCGGGGTAAGGAACAATTACCGTAGGTAGGCTCGCCGCATGGGTGCTCATAACCTCTATTGTAAGGGGTTTTTGCGATTCTTTGCAGGGGTTTTATTAGGGTGATTCAACTGCCCGGAGCGCAGAGGGCTTTCAGGTTCTGTCGGGTCCCTTGGGCGGCCACGGTATGAATTTGCTGGTCCGCCGGGCGTACTCCTCAAAGCCGTCTCTGGCCTTCATGGACCGCTCCAGCATCGGTACCCCGGATACCCCGAGAATCAGCCAGGTTATGATCAGGGGCGAAACCAGGGCAATGAAGGATCCGCTATGGGCCAGGACGAATATTCCATAGCCCCACCATAGAAGAACCTCACCGAAATAGTTCGGATGTCTGGACCACGCCCAAAGACCTTCCCGGCAGAACCCGGCGCCGCCCCTGGACTTAAAGCCCTGTAGCTGGGCATCTGCCGCCCACTCCATGAGAAAACCCGCTGCCCAGATTATAGCCCCCAGGATCATCCCGGGCATCCACGGGGTTCCTTGGGAAGTGGTAAGCAACACTGCGGTAGCCGACGCCAGACCAGCAGCCAGCAGGGCCTGTAGGAGAAACACCTGAAACAGGGCCCCCAATAGCTGCCGGGAGCCCCAGCGCCTGCGGAACCCAGCATACCGCCGATCCTCGGGTTTGCCCCAGTTTCGGATCCCGATATGAACAGCTAAGCGAACCGCCCAACATCCCAGCATAATCAGGCCGGGATGAAGGGGGAGTGGGTCCCCGTAAATGCCGTGGGATGCCCCCAGGCCTGCGGCTAGGAATGCAAGCTGGGCAGGCCCCCAGAGAATATCAACAATTCCATTATTCCTGATTAGGCTGGCAACCACAAAACCCAGGAGCATCAGGAGAGTGATGCCGGCGGAACCCCAGGCCAGTAATTGGAGAAGGTTCATAACCGCCCGGACTCCGGAGGATCGGGGCTTGTACTGGTCTCCCCGGAGGACTGCTCTGGATCCGGACGTTCGAATCCCCTGGGAGGCTGAGATATTTCACCATTCCGATCTGCCCTACCGGTGTATAAGCCGTGGAGTAGCCAGACCTTTTCAAAGCGGTGCTCTTTGCCATGGATGAGCCGGGAAATATTCTTCCGGTGCAGGATGATAACCAGGGTCATAATAACAAGGCCGATGATCAGCGATGCGGCATCCCCGGATCCGGCGCCGGCCTCAAAGGGATCCAGGAGAATCCCCTGCATGGTCGGTAGTAGGATGGCGGCTACCAGAGACCCCACAGAGACAACGCCGGTCAGGAACAGTCCCAGTAAGAATCCGGCCAGACAGAACAAAAACACCGTAGGCCACATGGCTAAAACCACCCCCGCGCCGGTGGCTACCCCCTTGCCGCCCTTAAATCCGGCAAACAGGGGAAATGCATGGCCGAGCACCGCGGCGAACCCTGCCAACACCGGCAGAAGAACCATCAGGAGCGGGTCTCCGGAAACCCGCGGAACCACTGTGTTGAGGATCACCCGAGTCAGAAGCACCGGAACCGCCCCCTTGGCGATGTCGACCAACCCGGTACCAATGCCGAAGCCTAAGCCGAGGACCCTGACCACGTTGGTGGCCCCCGCATTACCGCTGCCATGCTCCCGTATATCAATCCCCTTAAAAACCCGGCCGACCACAATGGAGGTTGGGAAGGATCCCAGAAGGTACCCTAGGGTTAGGGCTGCAAAACTCGATAGCGCGATAATTCCGATCATCCTTCCATAGTACCACTTCATCATTTACTTGTCTGCACTTAGCAGGTTGTGGTACCCTTAAAGTACCGGGGGTGGGTACCCCAGGATTTAAAAAATGACGGAATCCGAATAACCGGCGGCAGAGGTTTCTACCACCGGTAGCCACACCGGATCAGGAGGAAGGAATGAATTTTATTACCGGAAAACAACTTTACTATGCATTCGCGGCTGGAGGCGAGGCAGTGATTGCCGAGCGGGAGATCCTAAACAGGATGAACGTCTTTCCCGTACCTGACGGCGATACCGGGTCCAACCTATCCTATACTCTGAAAAGCATTATAGAAAACACAGAAATCCATAACGACGCCGGGGCTACCATGCGGTCCCTGGCACAATCCGCCCTGGTAGGAGCCCGGGGAAACTCGGGAATACTCTTCGCCCAGTTTGTTAACGGAATGGCCGAGGCTGTGGGGGATCAAAGCCGAATTACCCTTGAGCAGTTTGTTGATTCGGTGAACCATGCCGTAACCAGAGCATACGAGGCCATATCGAACCCGGTAGAGGGTACCATGCTCACCGTTATGCGCGACTGGGCACACTCCATCAAGGAAGAACTCAATCACGTTAAAGACTATCCCAACCTATTCCGACGTACCCTGGACCGGGCGAAACAGAGCCTACAAGATACCATGTATAAGCTCGAACATCTCCGGAAAGCCGGGGTTACCGATGCCGGCGCCCGGGGGTTTGTGAACTTTATCTCAGGGTTCCACGACTTCCTGGAGGCTGGGGCGGAGGTGGATCATCTTCACGATCGGCCTGCCATCTCGGGGAGCCTGGCTGTGGATGAGGATCCCCATGCCGACCTGGAAGACCTGGAAGATCTAAGCTTCAGGTTCTGTACCGAGGGTATTGTATCCGGTACAGATATCGCCGCCGGCGGTGTCAGGGAGGCACTCAACGATCTCGGAGACAGCTTGATTGTGGCCGGGGGCGGTCCTCATGCCAGAATCCACATTCATAGCAACAATCCCGCCGAGGTCTTCTACCGGCTTAAGCAGTTCGGTACCGTCTCTAACCAGAAGGTAGACGATATGTTCCGGCAATTCCAGATGATGAAAAGCCCCAAGGCCAGGATTGGCCTTGTTATTGATTCCACCTGCGATCTTCCGCCGGAACTCTTGGATGAGCACCAAATTCACATGGCTCCCCTGACCATAAACTTCGGTGATAGCAGCTTCCTGGATAGACTCACCCTGAAGTCTGAGCAGTTCTACCGTCTCCTGGATGAGGAGAGCGACTTCCCCACAACAAGCCAACCCTCGCCTTCTATTTTTAGCAGACTCTACGGTCACCTGAGCAGCCATTACGATTCCATTATTGCAGTGCATATCTCCCGCCCCCTGAGCGGTACCTATAACACCAGTGCACAAGAGGCATCTCAAATTGAGGGTACAAAGATTTCTGTTCTGGATTCCAAGACCATCTCTGCTTCCCTGGGACTCATGGTACTGGAAGCGGCCCAGGCGATTGAAGAGGGAAAGAGCCATGAGGAGGTTGTCGAACTTCTGGATAATCTGTCCCACAGGACCGACATGTGGGTAACCACACCCAGTCTGAATAATTTCATTCGGGGCGGCCGGGTAAGTAAATTCAAGGGCGGCATCGGGAAGCTCTTGGGAATGCGGCCTATTATAGGCGTTACCCCCGAGGGTGCCAGCCGGTTCCGGGATAAGGCTTTCAGTTATAAAGGCGCATTAAAGAAGATTATCGATCAGGTCATCCGGGGCCATCAGGAACGGGGAATCCAAAGCTTTTCTGTGGTTCATGCTGCAGCGCAGGAAGAAGCGGAGTGGGTAGCCCGGGAGATAGAACAAGCGACCGGTGTGAAGAGCAGCTTTATTTCAGAGATCTCTCCGGTTCTCGGCGCCCATGCCGGGCTAGGCGCCGTAAACCTGGGGCTGCTCTATAAGAAATAGCCAGGCTGCAACAGGTCTTCCCCCTGCGCCATTAGAGGACAGCCTGGATGTTCCCAGGCTTACCCAATCCCTAATGGAGTGCGCAAAAGGTTGTAAACTACACCAGATATAGCGGCGCAACCAATAACTAAACCCATGGGTGGTGTCGACGGGGTGCAATGGTAGAACCTTTTGCACACTATAATCCCCTAGACTAACATGCCGGGCCCTTACCGGGCCTCTAACACCGATTCTATATCGATTTCTCCGGCGCTGCAGGGCATGGTGATTCCCCAATTCTCAAGAACACCGGGATGAATCTCCCCGAAAACCCCGACTTTTTTTCCACCCACGAGGATATCAGCGCACCGCCCCGAGATAAACCGGGGATCCTCGGATTCCTGCACCTGATAGTCCCAGGCCATGTAGTAGGCCAGGGCGTTGAACTGGCTGTACACCAGGTTGAATCCCGCCTCAGGATCAGCGGATAGAAAGCCGAGACTGGTAAGGGTTTTTGAACCGTAGTTTTCTCCGGAGTCGATCTTTACCACCTTCCCAACCTCGAAAATGTGGTGGGGATAGACGGCGTTGCCGGATACGGCCTCGCTGCTGAGCAGGGAAGGCAGGATTGAATTCCGTACATACTCGTAGTTCTCGCTCATGGGATTCATCACCCGAACAATGCTGGGATCCGTAATGAATGCTTCCAGGGTTTGCCCCTCTTCCAGGTTCGCTAAGAATTCCTGCATACCGGGATGCATACGGTAGATGTAGTCCCTACCCGATCCCAGATAGTTGTAAATCATCTCCTGAAACCCCTGGCCTACCATGAGCCCTTTGATTTTGCGGGATAGTTCCTCAACCTGGGTCAGCGCTCCCACGGTAAAATCCCGGGGTAGCTCGGGAGTAAAGCTGTCCATTCCCCGGCCGATCATGACATCCTCGATGATATCTACGGCATGGAGAAAGTCGTTCCGATAAGGTGCCGGAATAACCCTGAGAGACTCACCCTCCAACTCCACTGTATTACCCAACCGTTCAAGGGCGGCAGCCACTTCCCGAACGCTCAGGGTTTCTCCCAGGAGCTTATTTACAGCTGAAAGACTGGTGGTTTGGGGCTCCTGAAAGTAGTAGGGTGTAACCATTGCCGTCCCGAATTCGAGATCAGCGGGAAATGCCTGGGGATACTCAACCGCCACGGGCAGGATCTCAAATCCGGCATCGGACATATCACAGGCGACAATGTTTGCCGCCAGCAGCAGGGATCGTAGATCGGTGCCGGTAAGTTCTACGAACAACTCGGAGTCCCCCTCTTCCACAGCACCAATGTGAGCGCTGTTAATGATGGGAGGAAAACTGAGAACCTGATCCTCAGCATCCTTGAGGAAGGGGAACAGGGGTGCATCGGCAACAATGTGGCCGTATTCTTGGCCTTTGGGATGATTCTCCAGGATCTCCCGAAGGGTCAACTGGTTCTCCATTCCCAGGGGTACAAAGGCGGTGGTATCCGGATCGGCTCCCTGGTAGTACACAGGGTAGGATATGAGTTCAGACCGGTAAATCCCCATGGCAACGGCCCGACGTTTCTGTCCGAAATTCCAGCAGAGTTTCTCCTGGGTTTGGATCAAGTCCTTGAGTCCCGCCTCGTCCACCGGCGATCCCTTAGCCGCGAAGGCTACGATGTAGGGGCGTACACTGGCGGCACTGGGTTCGACCTTTACGACCCTGGTACCGGGATCCTGGGTCTCCGTCCGGGTGGACAGGAAGGTGTAACGGTTGGGTTTCTCTCCCCGGTACACCCGGAGTAGACGTCCCAACCCTGCGGCCGACCAGAGATCCGGGCGGTTGGTATCGTTCAATTCCACCTTCATGATCCCATCTTCGTTGGTCTGCTCATCCAGCTCAGCCTTTGCCGCAGGAAAGATCTCTTCAAGTTCTTCCGGGGTATATCGTTTTCCTACATATGAGAAAAGGGCATCTTCATAAACTTCAATTTTTGGCATTTCATGCTCCTCGTTCTGGTAGTCCGGCCTTACTGCTTCCGGCGCAGCCGGACATGCTCGATGTTCGGGGTGAAAAGCTCCCGAAGGTCATTCAGCCCCAGGTGCATCAGGGCCATACGGTCAATTCCGAGTCCCCAGGCGAGAACGGGAACGTCCACACCCATGGGTTTGGTAACCTCGGGCCGGAAGATTCCCGCACCGCCGAGTTCAAACCAACCGAGAACCGGGTGTTTTATATGCACCTCTACACTCGGTTCAGTGAAGGGGAAGTATCCCGGTACGTATTTTACCTCTGTGGCCCCGGCAATTTGTTCTGCGAACATCTTCAGCAGTCCTAGAAGGTTCTTCAGATTCACATCGTCGCCTAGCACGATACCCTCTGTCTGATAGAAATCCGACAGGTGGGTCGCATCCACCTGATCGTAACGGAAACATCGCAGTACACCAAAGTATTTTCCAGGTACCTGGGCACGCTGGAGGGTTTTAGCAGACATTACCGTGCCCTGACTACGGAGAATAAGGCGTTTGGTAAATTCCCGGTCGAATCCGTACTGCCAGCCCCGGCTTCCGGTCTGGCCGCCGTTTTCATGGGCAGCCGCGACATTATCAAGGAAGGGCTGCTCAATCTCCCGAGCAGACCGCGGCTCGTTCACATAATACACATCATGGATATCTCTTGCGCTGTGAAACTGGGGCATAAAAAGGGCATCTGAGTTCCAGAACTCGGTTTCCACCAAGGGACCGTCGAATTCCTCAAACCCAAGACCCACCAGCTTATCCTTGACCCAATCAAGGTATTCACAGTAGGGATTGCGTCGACCCATGGCGATACGACCCGGAGGAAGGGAAATATTGTAGGGTCGGAAGGAACCCTTCTTCCAGGAACCGGTTTTCAGCATGGCCGTGGTCAGACCGCCTAATTCTTCTCCGGTAATCCCCGCCTTGCTGAGTGCGGCTTGAAGCTGGAGTCCGGTGGGGGTAATCTCATAAGAAACAATTTCCCGCTCTACCATTTTAAAGGGAGCTGAGGAAGCACCGCGCTTCTTTGCCAAACCATCCATGGTGGTCCGCTCCTGAGGATCAAGCTGGTCTTCCATGAGGATGCCCTGAGGAGCGGTTCCAGCCTTATCAAGAATTGCCCGGATGGGGATCAGATCCTGAGCCTTTTCCCGGGAGACATACTCGGCCTGCTTCTGGGCATTCATTTTTACCGCACCCTGTTTGGAGAGGCTCCCGAAAGCGGATCCCACATCCTTATTCTCAAGGGAAAGAGCTTGGGCGAGCTCTGGAAGCGATGCTGGCCCCTTCTGCTCCAGGTGGGTCAGAATACGCTCCAGGGGTGTCCCCTGGGAGAGATAATCCCTACCCAGGTCGGTGAGTTCAAAGTAGACCTTCGTTATCCGGTTCACCTCCCGGAGACAGTCCTTGCCTGTAAGCCAGCTGATTGCCTGGTTTGCCTGCCCGGTCTTCCATTCCAGGGCATCGACTAAATCTTGGGCATGGAATGCCTTTCCTTCCTGCGCGGCGTAAAGGGCTTTAACTTCCAGGGGATGCAAGGTTTTAATGACTGCATCTGGATTCATGACAAACTCCTATTCCTGGTATGTAGAGTCGGGTTTCCCGACCACATACCCGGGGTGTACTACAATAAATATCCGAAAGAGGTGGTATTGTAAAGCATTTCGCTCCCGGGGTCACCTGTCGAAGCAGGAGGGCTCAGCTCCGGCCTCGAATTTCCTCCATCCGGTGGTAAATCGCCCGGAGGCGGGCTCTGATAGGCTCGCTGTCTTCTTTGGGAAGAATGGCAGCCATTTCCGTCAGCAGTCCGAAGGCTCGGCCGACCTTGGGCTGCTCTTCCGCGGGAGCGGCTTGCTTCGGAGCCTGGGCTTGCTTCGGAGCCTGGGATGGCGCGGGCGGGACAGGATGGGATTGGGAGGGATGCGAACCCGCGGGATTGGGGGACACCGTTTCCGGCCTCCCCGAAGCCCTTGGGGTTGTCGGGACAGGGGAATCCCCCTGAGCCTGACTTGCCAAACTCTTGTTCACCCGGCGTAACAGGTCCTTGGTTCCGCTGGCGGCAAATTCCGCGCGGATCGATTCCGGCAGTTCATCGGTGAGCTTCAGCAGATAGTCAAACAGACCGATTTGACGCTGGGGGTCCACACCGGAACTGCGGCTTCCTCGGCGGTCCTGCCCCGCGGGCGGGGTCTTGCCCGGGAATGCGCTTGGCGGCCCAGGGGGGGATTGGGCTGAGGCGGGACGGCGATCCGGCTGGGATTCAGAAACCGGCTGCTGATCTCCCAGGGGCAGTTCTTCTCGGGATTCCTTCTCAGTATCGGTTCCCTGATTCCCTAGGGATGCGAGATCCATATCCGGCTCTGCTCCGGATTCTGCTAAATCGGGCTCTGCTTCTGCCTCAGCTTCCGTTTCTGCTTCTGCCTCAGCTTCCGTTTTTTCATCTGTCTCCGCTTCCGTCCCAGTCGGGGTCTCCAGTGCCTGGTCAGCCTCAGATGTCTGGTTGGCCGCCGAGTCCTGTTCGGGCTCAAGCTCGGGTTCCTCGTCAAAGAGGGCTGCATCCAGGGGCTCAAAATCACCTTCGGAAATCAATTCTTCCTCGGGATCGATAGCACCATCGAATTCCGGCTCGGTTTCCTCGGTAATAAAGTCATCTTCCAGATGGATTCCATCCTGCTCGGGGGGGGTGTCCCCGGGTACGGTTTGAATCTGCCCATCGTCTTCCCCGTGATGGGGGGTGAGGGCGTCATCTGAGTAGGGTTCCCGAGGGGATTCGTTAGCTGGCTGCGGGGCGTATTCCTCGGGTTCATCCCAATTCTGCCGGTGGGGTGGGTATGATTCTTGGGGCGGCTGGGTCTGTTCAGGTGCCTGGGGTTGGGGGGCAGGTGCTTGGGGCGGCTGGGGTGGCTGCTCCTGCCTCGGAGGCGTGCTCGGGGGTCGTTCGGGGGCCGGGGGAGGCGGGGTTTGAGCCTGGGGTCCGGGCTGCGCCTGGGGTGGTATGGGTGGGGTCTGGGGGGCCTGGGTCTGGGCCGGATAGGGGGCAGCAGGCGGCTGGGGGGGCTGGACCGGTTGCCGGGGTGGATATCCCGGCGGAGGAAAGGCAGGCTGGGGAGGCTCTTGGTAGCCCTCCGGTGCTGCTGAATCAGCATAGCCTCCGGACTGACCTTGGGGTGCCCGGAGATCATCTTCAGGAGAACGGCGGACAGTGGGCTCGTCTACCATATTCATAAAGGGTTCTGAGATATCGCGTTCGGGCTGCTCAGATCTTGATCCTGGGTAACCGCCGGACTGGGATCCCGGGGTGACGCCGGATCCCAGGTTTGCGTAGCCGGACTCCGGCTCAGGTTGCTCTTCATCCTGCTCGGGCTCCTCAAGGATTTCGTCTATTTCCAGTCCCTCTTCTTCAAATAAAAATTCTTCATCAATGAGAGATTGGGTGTCGCCGAAATCCAGAACAGGAACGATATCTTCGTCAATCCCCTGGGGATTGTCCATATCGAGCCCATCGCTGCTCGCCGCAGCGGCGCTGCCGAATTTGCCTAAAGCAGATAGGCTTCGGTGCCAGGCTTCGCCGTGTTCATCCTGGTATGCGGATACCGCCTCTTCATACAGTTCCAGACTCTGGTTCAGGCTGGTGAGGTCATCCGGGGTTGCCCTCTTTCCTTGGAGGCTGATAAGTTCATCCGCTGCACCCAGGGCTTCGGCCCGCATTCCAAGATTTTGGTAGGTACGGGCCATGAGGCTGAGTATCTCTGCATCCCCGGGAATTCGGGCGTTAAGACCTTCCAACTGCCCCAAGGCCTGTTCGTACTCCCGGTGGTCCAGCATGATGGATACGAGGTAGACCGCTGCGGCACGATCCTCCGGAGTCTGCTCCAGGTAGGCAGTGAGGATTTCTTTGGCACGCTGATATTCGCCGCCCTCGTTCCAGGCCATGGCTTCAGCATGGGCGGGTGCTATGGGTTTTTCATTGAGCAGGGTTTGATTTTTCGGCTTACGGCTTCCCAGCTTCCGGGCCCGGTCGAAATACTCCTGAGCCTGGGTCCGGTCATTTTCCAGAAGGGAAATAATCCCCATAAGCCTGTCCATTTCGGGGGTTTGGTTTCCATTTCGCTGAAACGAATCAAGGACAGCCTTGGCTTCAGTGATATCTCCGCGCTTCCTCAGGGCTTGGGCGTAATGGTAGGCAATTTCGGGATTTTCCGGATTCCTGTCATAGAGGGTTTGCAGATCCGCTGCCGAGCTTCCTTCACGATCGGAATGTTCGAGGAGGTGCCCGAGATTTACTGCGGCACGTTCATATTCCGGCGCGTTATCCAGGGCGCTCTTGTAGAGTTGAATTGCCTCGTCCTGTCTTCCTTGGCGGGCATAGGTTGTTGCAAGGTTGTTCTTTGCCCGGACATTAGAATCATCCAAAGATAGAATTTCTTTAAACGCCTGCTCACTCTCATCGTATTTTTCCAGATGTTGCCGGATTATTCCCAGATTATTCAGGGCGTCAATCCAACCAGGCCGGAGGGAAAGGGCACGCTCGAAATCCTTTTCAGCATCATTGTAGGAATCCAGGTGTTGGAGAACCACCCCGCGGTTATAGAGGATCATGGGATGGTTCGGGTCCTGATCCAACCCCCTGTTGTAGACTTCCAGGGCAGAGTGGTAGTCGCCCTGCTGCTCATACAGGGTTCCCAGGTTGTTATAGGCCATCATGAGGTCGGGATCCAGGGTGATTGCATGGCTATACGACTCCACCGCGTCGGCAAACCGTTTCTGCTGCTTGTATACATTCCCCAGGTTGTAGGAGATATCCGCCCTCTCACCATGGTTTTCCCGGGCTTCCATGAGAACCTGCTCGGCCTTTCCGAGTTCCCCGTTGAATCGGTACATCACACCGAGGTTGTTCAATGCTTCAATATTCCCAGGCCTGAGTTCCAGGGCGCGATGAAACTCACCGATGGCTCGCTTGTATTCCTTTCTGGACCCCAGAACCATTCCCATGAGAATGTGCGGGGAGGCAGCGTAGGAGGCCTTCGCCATTACCTCCTTGGCATATTTTTCAGCGGTTTCCAGGTCCTGGAGGGCGTAGGCACGTGTTGCCCGGGTCATTAAATCTTCTAAAACTGTTTTTACCATGCACTCTATCCTTCAGCCCGAATATGAACTTCACTTGATAATTCCAGGGGAATATGAGCCCCCCGCTGGGGATTGTTGGAATAATTATAACTACCTACCCTAAAATAATACACTCTACCGGGCTGGAGGCCCTGGATAAGCGCCTGATTCCCCTGCTCCACCCTGCGGGGGTTCTGGTCGAAATAGGTATCCGGTCCCGTTCCGAAGAACACCATGTAACCCTCGGGGTTACCCCGTAGTACCGGATTCCATTCTAAGAGCACACCGTCCTCGGTGTTGCTCACCCGTACTCCCTGGGGTGCCGGGGGAACCGGGTCGGTTCGATATTCGACAGAAAGACTCCGGAGACCGGGTTTATTCTCCCTGACCCCATCGGGGAGCAGCTCGACCATGGTGTAGAGAAATCTCCCCCGGTAGGCAGGCCGGGGATCTTCGGAGACCTCTTTAAGGCCTCCTTGGACATCTAGCAGCTGCCAGCGCGGATCGCTAAATCCGGGATCCTCCAGGTAATCACTGAGAAAGAAATAGGTTCTGATCTCTGTAGCGCCAGGGGTTCGGCCTTCCACCTGCGCCCCCTGAACCCTGGCGCCGGGATAATACAGATCCAGAGGCCGGTAAATAAGACGGCCTCGTTCAAGATCGCCGGTTCTACTTTGATCCGGCTCCCTCCAGGTTCGGCTTATCCGGAACTCATCAACAGCTCCGTTGAGGTACTGGCCGATGCGAACCGCAGGTTCGCTGAGTTCGCCCACATACGGGTTGAAGGGAGTTCCGGTCTGATCCCCGGTATCGGTCACATGGACCACCGATTCAGGCACCCCGTTCACCAGATACTCCAACACACTGCGGTCCGGATTGTATCGCAACAGGTGATGACTCCAGGTTCGGGGAATCAACTCTCTACGCTGCCGAAGCACAACGGGCAATCCGGTGAATCCGTCGGTTTGATCTCCGATTTCACCCCGGACGAAGAAATTCTCCAGATTCCAGGTCAGGCGTCGATCCTGAAGGCTGACAAGGATTTTCTGAAAAAGCGGCTCGGTCCCAATCCAGCTTGAACCCTGCCAAGCCAGTACCTCCCCCCCTTCCCGCGGGGCTCCCGAGTAAAACCAAAACTCTATGCTGAAGGCCCCCAAATAGGTCCCTGGCTGAAACATGCTTCCCTGCCGGGGTTCCAAAACCATGCCTGCGCTGGAATCCAGGAATACCACAGCCCCGTTCCCCAGGGCATGAAGATCCTTTTGCAGGTACCCTTGAAAAGAAATGAGCTGGTAGGCACCCTGAACATCCGCCCGTCCGTCATCGAAAGAAAGTAATAAATCGGTGTCTTCATCCATGTGATGCACCGCATCGCGGATCGTAATTTCTTCCTCTCCGGCAGCGCCGCTGCGCCGCATTATCTCTTCCTGCCGGGCAAATTCACCCTGGTGCATCAAATCTACCACAGCCTCTCCGGCCTGGGCCTGGAGGCTGCTGGCAGCACCTCCCAGGAGAGCCATGGTGGTGAGCCACACCAATAATTCCTTCATATTCATTCTGATCCGTGCCCCTGGCTTCATAGTTTATTTTCCTTACAACTCGCTGTATCTTACTATCGGCATGAAAACTGAAACTCTGCATAGTCAAGCGAAACAGTTTCCCCGGGATCCCGGGGTCTATCTCATGAAAGACCCTAAGGGAACCATCATTTATGTGGGAAAAGCAAAGAACCTCAGGAATAGGGTACGGTCTTACTTCACGGGCCACAAGGACCCGAAAACGGCGGTGTTGGTCAGCAAGGTTCACCATATCGACTTTTTGGTCACCAAGAGTGAGTACGAGGCCCTGATACTGGAAAACAACCTCATCAAGGAATACACCCCCCGGTACAATATCAACCTGAAGGATGGGAAAACCTATCCGGTGATCCGCATTACTAATGATGCGTACCCCCGGGTCTTCAGAACACGACGGATTATTCGGGACGGGTCTCAGTACTTCGGGCCATACACCAATATAAAAGCCATTGAACTTTATCTTGAGGTGATCGACCGGTTATATCCCCTCCGAAAATGCCGCGGACCCCTTAAAAAACGCGAATCACCTTGCCTGTACTACCATATTGGAAAATGTCCGGGACCCTGTGCCGGTCTCATTTCCAAAGAAGATTATCGGAAGCGGGTCGCAAAGGTTGCCCGGCTTCTCTCCAAACCGCCGAAGACCCTTATAAAGGAATTTGAGCGGGACATGAAAAAAGCCAGCGCGAACCTTCAGTTTGAGGATGCGGCATACTATCGGGATGTCATTCAGGCCATGGAGGAGGTCTTTGCAGAGCAGCAGGTGGTGGACTATGACCAGGAAACCCGGGATTACATCGGCTGGTACAACCAGGACCAGTACCATAGTTTTGTAGTCCTGCAGATGCGGGAGGGGAAGCTGGCGGGTA
Organism: Spirochaeta lutea; assembly: GCF_000758165.1. Taxonomy (NCBI): domain Bacteria; kingdom Pseudomonadati; phylum Spirochaetota; class Spirochaetia; order Spirochaetales; family Spirochaetaceae; genus Spirochaeta; species Spirochaeta lutea. Next base: position 65,945 of record NZ_JNUP01000064.1, read on the forward strand.
CCGATATGTTCCGCAGCCAAGGTTACGGCGAAGACTCAGAAAATCTGCTTCAGTTTATCACCCAATACTACAGCCAGCATGACCGGCGTCCGGCGGTGGTGTACCTCGGTGAACCGGACGTTCTTCCGGCGATTCAGGAGTTCTTTTCCAGCGAATTGGCATCTGCCATTAGGGCGGAAATACCCGAATCTGACCGTGATAGTTCCATCCTGGAGATGGCCAGGGAAAACGCCAGGCAGGATGGGCTCAAGCGGATTCATGAACTCGGCAGCCTGCCTGCATTGGAGGAGTTACAGAGGATACTACAGCTTCCCTCCCTCCCCCTGCGTATTGAGGGCTTCGATATTGCTCAGCTCCATGGCAAACACACCATTGCATCCCTGGTCAGTTTTCATCAGGGGAAACCCGATAAAGCCCAATACCGATATTATAAAATCAAGACCCTGGACGGGGGAATAGATGATTTTGAATCCATGCGTGAGGCGGTTGCCAGAAGATACAGCAGGCTTCTCAATGAGGATCGGGACATGCCCGATCTCATCCTTATAGACGGGGGCAAGGGGCAGTTGAGCGCTGCCAAATCGATTCTCGATAGCCTCGGCCTGGGAGACCTGGCAATCCTCGGATTGGCAAAGCAGGAGGAGGAGATTTTCCTCCCCGGCAGATCGAAGTCCATCACCCTACCCCCGGGCCACCCGGCGCTCCGTATTCTTCAGAATGTCCGTGATGAGGCCCACCGCTTTGCCACCGGTCTGAATCAACGCCTTCGCTCCGGAGACCTCCATCTTGAAACCTTGGAATCTATTCCCGGTATTGGTCCTGCCAGGGCAAAAAAGATACTGCAGCGGTATACGAGTATGAAGGTTATCCGGGATAAAACCGCCCAGGAAATCTCCCAGGACTGCGGGATTCCCCTGGCCGCAGCAACCGCATTAGAACATCAGCTCGGCCGAATCTCGAACCCCCTGGAGATCCTTGATACAGATTTCTCGGATTAGCTGGTCAAGCGCCGGGTTGAAAAATTCTGTCGCCGGCGGGGATTTTCCGATACAGAACCTCCCCGGCCCCTCCCCGTACCACAGCCTGGTAACAGAAGAGAGAAAGCAAATGACAATGCATCGCCGGGCGGTGCTCCCGGAGGGCAAACTCGTATTCTCCCGCTAACCGGACAATCCGGCCCAGTTCGATGAGAGAAAAATTTCGTAACCCCTGGGCGAATATCGCCTGGCTGCGCTTAAACACAACCCCGTGTTTTTTGAGACCCTCCTGGCTCGGTACGCCCCGGGGGTAATCGCTCTTTAACCCAAGCAGCACCCGGAACTGCCGAAGCAGCCCCGCCATGATCCCGATCCCCATGGAATCCCCGGCCGCAAAAACCTTTTGCAGCCCCTCCAAGGACAGGGAAAAATCCCGCTCCACCACATACTTAAAGATGGTGAAGGGATTTTCCTCCTTGCTATGGTAGATGTACTGCTCGATATCTTCGGCAACAATTTCACCGATCTGTTGGCCATCTCCGGAGGATATACCATGGAGCAATATCAATTTATCCGCCTCATGGGCCATCTGTTCGGTATTATTCTGGACAAGATCAAGAAACAGCTCAGCTGCTTCGGTACTGATTGTACTGCCCTTACTCCGAATATAGTTGATCAGCCAAGATTGGCGCTGGTTTTCAAACATCTCCCAAAATACCTTCTGGGCGGATTTAGGGGTCTTGGCAGCGATACGTTTGAGGCTTGCCGTCTTTTGGGATGAGGTTTCATCGCTTTCAAACACAACAAGGGTTTGCTCGGCCGGCTTCTTAAGGTACTCAGCCAGAAGGGAAAGATCACCCGTTCCCTTGATCTGCTCGGCATTCCGAAACCGGATGAAGACCCCGGCGGAAAAAAGACTACCATTTCTGGCCAGTTCGACCAGCCTGGAGAGGCTGTCCTCAAATCCGTAGAGGGTATAGGTGTCTATTTCCCCGCCTGCAGCGGATCGATACTGCTCCAGTAACCGGTTTACCGCGGCACCCTTCTCCCCGGATTCAGGACCGAGAAATAGATACACAGGAAACATGTTATTCATAGTTTCGAAGAATATGGGAGAGGGTTCCGAGAACCCGGACCTCCCGGGTATAGATGGAGGGATAAGCCGGATTTTCTGCCTGGAGTCTGACTCGGTTCCGTTCCTTATAAAACCGCTTCAAGGTAACCGCATCGTCTACCATGGCTACCACAATCTGCCCGTTATCCGCCGTTTGCACCTGCCGGACAATGGCCAGATCACCTTCCATGATCCCGGCATTCACCATGCTGTCACCCCGGACCCGAAGAGCAAAATAATCACCGTGTTTGAGCAGCCCTGCGGGCACCGGAAGAGCTCCTTCAAAGTTTTCCTGAGACAAAATCGGCAGACCTGCGGCAACGGTTCCCAAGATAGGAACACTCCGGACTATCTCCTCTTTCTCCTCAGAAACAATCTCAATGGACCTGCTCCGGTTGGAATCCGTATGGATCACTCCCTTCTTTTTCAGGGCCTGGAGATGGTCATAGGCTCCTCGCACCGAGATGTCAAAAAAATCAGACACCTCACGAATGGTCGGGGGATATTTATTCTGATCGATAAAGGACTCAATAAAACGCAAGATTTCCTTTTGTCGATTAGTCAGGTTTTTCATGGCTTCTCGATTCCGAACTTCTTCATTTTGCCGTGGAGATTACTAGGGTAGATTCCCATCGCAGTGGCAGCCTTGCTGATATTATACTCGTTCTCTTCCAATTTTTGAAGGATGTATCGCCGCTCAAACTCATCCTTTGCTTCATTCAGCCCCATAACAAAAAATTTATCAAGGCCGCCGAGACCATCTTTGTTGGCACCGATGTCCCGGCGCTCCTCCGCCAATGCACCATCCACTGCCTCGGCGTGAATGGTATGATTCTCCGAGAAGACGACCAGACGCTGCATGACGTTTTTAAACTGCCGGACGTTTCCCGGCCAGGGAAACTGTTTCAACCGATCCACCGCTTCATCCCTGAGAACAAACCGCTGCCCGGCTTCGGGATCTTGCCCCAGGAGCTGGAACTGAAACACGTCCAAGAAATGCTGTCCCAGAAGAGGAATATCCTCCTTCCGCTCCCGCAGGGGTGGTACGGCAACCGGCACCACATGTAACCGGTAGAACAAATCCTCTCGAAACCGGCCTTCGCTGATCTCCGTCTGCATGTTTTTATTGGTAGCTGCTACCACCCGTACATTAATATCGATGGTCTCCTCACCCCCGAGACGTTCGATCTTCAATTCCTGTACAGCCCTGAGGATCTTAGCCTGGGCTGACAGAGACAGATCTGCAATCTCGTCTAAAAACAGGGTTCCCCCGGCGGCAACCTCGAATTTCCCCCGTTTTCGGGAGACAGCCCCGGTAAACGCCCCCTTTTCATGGCCGAAGAGCTCGGATTCAATGAGATTTTCAGGAATTGCCGCACAGTTTACCGCCACAAAAGGCCCGTTCCTCCGCGGACTTCCCTCATGGACCTTCCGAGCCACCAGTTCTTTCCCAGTTCCGTTCTCTCCGGTAATGAAAACCGTAGCATTGCTTGGAGCCGCCTGGGCAATAATAGCCCGAATCTCATCCAACTGAGCTGCCTTGCCGAGCATCGCATCCTGGACATCCAGGGAATGTTTCAGTTGGCGGTTCTCCCGCTTTAAGGCCTCTACTGTGAGGGCGTTCCGTACCAGGGTTATCACCCGGTCGATGGATAGGGGTTTTTCCATCATATCAAAGGCACCCAGCTTGATAGCCTTCACCGCCATATCAATATTAGCGTGGCCGGAAATAATGATGACCTCGATCTGCGGATAATCGGCTTTTATATGCTCAAGAACCTCGATACCGCCCATCTTGGGAAGCCATACATCCAGAATAACCAGATCCACAACCCGGCTCTTAAGAATCTGAAGCCCTTCAACACCATCCTCGGCTGTTACTACCTGATACTCTTCGTCCTCGAGGATATCCTGGAGAACCTCCCTAATACCCGGTTCGTCATCAACAATAAGTATGGTGCTCATGTCTTTCCCTCCTGTTCGTCCATGGGATCCGGAAGATCGATATAAAACCGTGTACCGTGGTGTTCGGTGGATTCGAACCATATTTGCCCGAGATGATCACTGATAATCCGCTCCACAATGGCAAGTCCGAGCCCCGTCCCATCCTTTTTTGAGGTGTAATACGGGGTAAAAATCTTATCCCGATGCTCTTCGGCAATTCCCGGTCCGTCATCTTCCACGGTAATTCTGCAGTACGAGATTCCGCTTTTCTGTACCTTAAAGGCGCCGAGCTTTATCATACCACTTCTCTCACCAATTGCATCTACCGCGTTTGCTAGAAGATTTCCCAGAACCTGCCGCAACTGGCGTTCATCGGCGAACACGTGTAAATCGGGCGTTCCTACAGAAACCTCAATCCGGAGATTTGCATACCCGGAGTACATTCCTTGGAGGCTCTCCGCGAAGGGGGAGAATGGTATCCAGCTGGGTTCGGGATTCGGCAGACGGGCGAAGTTTCGGAATTCGGTAAGCATACTGCTGAGGCGATCAACCTCGGTGATTATCCGGGAAACAGATTGCTCGAGAACCCCGCGGAAGGTCTCTGGGGAGCTCTCATATTTCCGAATCAGCCGTTCTGTGGACAGCTTGATAGGGGTCAGGGGATTCTTAATCTCATGGGCCAGCCGCTGGGCGAGGTCTTTCCACGCCGCAATCCGCTCGGAATGAACCAGTTTTTGCCGGGACCTGTCCAATTCCAGGATCATCCGGTTAAAGGATTCAGCCAAATGATCGATATCCTCATTGCCCCGGGTAAGAATTCTATAAGAAAAATCACCCTGAGCAATACGCTGGGTCGCCACCTCCAGGTTCATTATGGGCCTGATGATCTCATCACTGAAATAGAAGCTGGCAAGCACCGCCACCAAGAGAAGGGGCAGGGCGAATAAGAGATAAAAGAACAGAACCGCAAAGGTAAAGGTGGCCTGATTCCGGCTAAATTGATTGAAATAGGTAACATTTTCCTGGATTGTCCGTGCCCGATCCTCAAACTCCGGGCTGATTTCCAGGGTCAACAGCACCACCACCCTCCGCCCGCCGTCTTGGAAGCTGCGCTTTATTCGTACTATGTCATGGTTTTCCAGGCTGTATCTGACGATCCTGCCGTCGGCCTCCTGTAATACCGCCTGGGCTGGGATCAACATGGAGGCCCCCCCCCATTGTCCGAGGATGACACCGTTTGCTGCGACTAATTGTACGGCGGACAGTTCGGGTCGTACCTGACGAATCCTCTGGATGATCCTATCCGGCTCAGAAGCAGCCCCCACCAAAATACCGTCCAGCAAATCAGACGCGGCGAATTGCTCCAACCTACGTACCTCCTGCTGGTAGTAGTCGATGGTCATGTCCAACCCGGCCTCGAGGGCCTGCCCCATCCCCGGACGGAACCAGGTTGAAACTGCAACCCGGACAAAGTTGAAGGAGAGCACGGCCTGGGGGATTGCTGAGATAAGCACGATAACCACAAAACTTGCTAACATCCGGTAACGGAACCGGGAACCGGGATGGCCCCTTCTCCGCTCCCGAACAAGTCTGAGAATGCGGATTATTACCGCGGCAATCAGGACCAAGGGAAGGAGCAGGGCGATGCCCAAAATCACCCAGAGAACGGCATTTTGCTGAAACTCAACCCCTTCCAAAACCTGAACGGAGAGCACCAGGAGCAGCGCCAGGATGAAGACATAGAGAAAAACCAGCCCCAACAGGGACCCCAGAGAGCTGCTACTGTTCCGTGCCATCGGTATCTCCCAAGGTTATAACCTGATCAAAGACCTCAACCCGCCCGGGGATGAGCACAGACAGGATCCACAGAGCCGGATCAAGTACATACCGCTCAAAGGTGACCCTAATTCGATAGTCCCCCGGAACACCGACCCTTAGAAAGGATCGGTCGGTAAAATGCCGGAGGGCATCGGAGAGTGCCGGGGCATTATACAGCAGGGTGTCCCCGTTTTTAACCAGGTATTGTTCTTCAAAGGGGTCGTAACTCAACTTTCGGTCCCAGACCCCGATGAGTGAATCCCCAGGGAGGGAGTAGAGCCGCCAGGTCAGCCGTACGGTCTGCCCGCCCAAAAGCAGGGATTCCACATAGGCCTGGTCATCCTGAGAAAGCCCGAACCTGGCATGTAAGCCCAGGGGGTCTTCAGGCCGGGGAAGGTAGACCGGTCCGGTAGATTGAGCGGCCAGGGGAAATTCCCCGAGGATCCATAGGAGGAACCATAATCCGAGGAACCGGGATGCCCCTGGGAGCCTACTGCTCCTCGAACCGGTTTTCGAATAGTGTCGCCAAGGCCTCCACTGCATCTTGCTCATCCGCTCCATCTGCTTCGATGGTAATCTCTGTATTGTATGACGCACCCAGGGTAATGATCCCCATGATGGATTTTGCGTTTATCTCTTCATTTTCCTTTTTGAAAAGAATCTTAGATTCAAAGCGCCCTGCGGTTTGGACAATGAGGGCAGCCGGGCGCGCATGTATCCCAGCCCTGTTCCGTACTGTTACAACTCGTTCAGTCATGAATACTCCGTATTACTCTGAGTCATCTCCCCGGAGTCTATCCTGGAGAGATTCAATCATCTGCCGTTTCTGCATGTATATTTTACGGGCATTTTCCGTTTCAAGCCACTTCATAACACTCTGGTTAAACTCTTTTGCGGAAAAATACCCCATTTTTTTTAACCGTTCATTCATGGCTGCGGTTTCGATGATGATCGGTATGTTTCTCCCCGGTTTTACCGGTACCAGGAGGTAGGGAACCTTGACTCCCAGGATCTCCGTGGTCTTCTCTTCTGCTCCGATACGGTCATACACCTTCTCGGAGTCCCAGTTTTCCAGTTCTACCACCAGCTGAATCTGCTTGGTTTCTCGTATGGCGCCAACTCCGAAGAGGTGGGTTATATTAATGATACCGAGCCCCCGGATCTCCATATGGTGGCCCAGGGCTTTGTTGGCTCCGGAGCCGATAAGCACGTTACCGGATACATTCCGAATCTCCACCGCATCGTCGGCAACCAGCCGATGTCCGCGGTGCACCAACTCCAGGGCGGCCTCGCTCTTGCCCACCCCGCTGTCTCCAATAATAAAAATTCCGATACCGAACACCTCCACCAAAACCCCGTGGGTTGTCAGGGTTTTGGCAAAAACATTGCTCAGGGCCCGGATAAGCCGGGAGTTAAAATCTGATGTGGCCAGACTTGTCTGCAAGACCGGGGTACCCGTGTCGGTGGCAATGGCGATTAACCGTTCGGTGGGATAAAGATCATGGGTAAAAATCGCGCAGGGTACCCCCTGTTCGAATAGATGCCTGATTGTATCGCTGTTCCCCTGGGCATCCAGTTTTTCTAAATAGGCGTGTTCCCCCCTGCCGAAGATCTGGATCCGCTCATACCCGAAATTATCAAAAAAACCCGAGAGAGCCAGGCCGGGACGGTTCAAATCCGGCATCCGAATCTCACGGCTTAAGCCCTGGCGCCCGGCGATACACCGGAGCCCCAGGTCATTATGTTCTTTCAGATCAAGGTTGAGTAGATCAAGAACGGTGAAGGTCTGTCTCATTTATGGTGATCCTGAATCTTATCCTTTTCTTTTCGCACCTTCTGCTCAAGTCTATCTATCAGTTTCTCGATGGCTTCATGGAGATTATAGTCACGCTCGGAGATATGGGCGCTTACACCAAACCGGAAGTTCACCGTTACCTCCGCAGTCCAATCGTTGCTTCCCTTACCTTTCGTGAGGGTGAAAAGCAGATCGGTAATCATGTCCGACGCAAAGTCCAGCTTGCTCAGCTTTGTTGTTAAAAATTCCCGGGTATCTTCTGTCAGTTCGTAGTGAACACCTTTAATCTCTACTCTCATTCAAGCCTCCGTTGTATTATGGTCGATCGTAAGAAGAAGAAATGTCGAGCTCCTTGCGGTATTTTGCCACGGTCCGCCTGGCTATGGAAACCCCGCGTTTTTTCAGGAGATCGGCAAGCTTCTGGTCCGAGAGGGTACCACCCTGCTCAGAATCAAGAATTTCTTTCAGTATCGCTTTCACCCCCTCCTTCGAGTATTGAATGCCCTTGGCGTTGGTTCCCGCAACGGCATTAGAAAAGAAATACTTCAGTTCAAACAGGCCAAAATCGGTATGTACATACTTTCCATTGGTAAGCCTGCTCACCGTTGCCTCGTGCACACCGATCTCCCCGGCAATATCCCGGAGGGTCAGGGGTACGATGTACTTCGGTCCCCGGAGAAAAAAATCACGCTGAAACTCCACGATGGCCTTGGCGACCTTTAACAAGGTTTTATTGCGCTGCTGAAGGGTCTGGATGAACCAGCGTGCATCCCGGATCTTGGAGGTTACAAACTGTTTCACCTCCTTCTGATCCCCCTGACTTTGGAGTACCTCATCAAAAAAGGCATTTACCCCGAGCACGGGTATTTCCTCATCATTGAGGATGATTACGAATTCGCCGTCCTTTTGGGTGATCATCAGGTCGGGAATGACGTACTGGGGACTGGTTGCAGAGTATTCCCGCCCCGGAAAGGGGGTAAGGGTTTGGATGAACTCAAGGGACCGCTCAATCTGATGCTCCGGAACCTTCAGCTGCCTGGCGATCTCCTTGAGCCTTCCTTTTTCCAGAAGCTCCAGGTGGTGCTCCAAAATCGGAATTACCGATGATGGCACTACTTCTTCGGAAAGCCGGGCCTGAACCAGGAGAGAATCCTGGTAGTTGGCAGTGCAGGTACCCTGGGGTTCAAATCCCTGGATGATGGACATCACCTGCCGGAGTGCGGGGTGCATTTCTTCGGGAACCAATTCCAGGGGATCTTCCCGGTGGAATCCGTTTCCATCCAGGTTCCGTATGAGTAATTCTCCAATCTGGAAAAACTCATCCGGAAGAGGCTGGAGGCGCAGCTGCCAAATGAGGTGATCCTGGAGGCTCTCGGGGCGGGCAATGGCCCCCTCCATGAACTTGCGCTTTGCCTCGCTGGCCTCATCGTCATAACCGCCGTAGGAGGTCGTGTAATCTCCGATATTTCCCGGATCACTGGTATTCTCGAAGGCCTCGTAATCCCCGGATTTCCCGGAGAACTCATCGATGGATACGGTTTTACGCTCCTCCACCACCTCGAGGGCAGGATTCACCTCCAGCTCTTCCTGAATCCGAGCCTGTAAATCCTGGAGGGGCATTGCTAATATCTGAATCCCCTGCAGCATCTGGGGGCTTAGTTTTAATTTCTGCTCCTGCATCATGGCAGGACGCTGGATCTGCATTGTTACTCCTTCGACGACCCTACTGTAATTGTGATTGAGCTATCCTGCTTTGTCAACGAAACGAAGAATCGCCCCGGAGGGTTACATCCGAAACGCAGACCCCAGGTAAATCTCCCGGGCAAGGGGATTATCCATGATTTCTTCCCGGGAACCGGAGACCAAAATCTCCCCCTGGGAGATAATGTAGGACCGATGGGTAATCTCCAGGGTATCCCGGACGTTGTGGTCGGTAATTAAAACCCCGATATTCTGTTCGGTTAGGGATGAGATTATCTGTTTGATTTCGTGGACGGCAATGGGGTCGATGCCGGCAAAGGGCTCATCCAGAAGCAGGAACTTGGGTTCGATGGCCAGGGCACGGGCAATCTCCGTACGGCGCCGCTCCCCTCCGGATAAACTGTAGGCCTGTTGGTTCCGACGGTCTTGTATGCCCAACTCTTCCAGAAGCAGCTCTAACCGCTCCCTTTTCTCCTTCTTGGAAAGGTCCTTTCGGGTTTCCAGGATTGCCCAAATATTGTCCTGAACACTGAGTTTCCGGAATACTGAGGCATCCTGGGGCAGGTAGCTGATTCCGAGCCGCGCCCGTTTATACATGGGAAGGTGGGTTATTTCGTGGTGGTCCAGCTCGATGAACCCGTCGGTGGGCTTTATAAACCCGACTATACTGTAGAAACAGGTCGTTTTGCCCGCCCCGTTCGGTCCCAAGAACCCCACGATTTCACCGGTGGTCATAGAAAAATCCACACCCTTCAGGGCAAATTTTTTTCCGTACCGCTTCTTGAGATTTCGAACCCTGAGCTCACTCATTTCGATTCTCCTGTTCGATGATACCGGTTACCCGGCCGTCTAGGAGGATGTCATCGGTGTCCAGGTTGATAGAGATGCGGTTCGCCCGGTATTCATCCCCGTCGCTGAAAACCAAGGGATTGCCGGAGAGTTCAAGCTGCTGGGTATTCCGGTGGTACTGCACTACCTCGGCCCGGGCCACGAGATCCTCCTTGAGAATCCGTACCCCCACTTGAATAATGGCCAGTTCCTGTTCCCCCCGGTTTTCTATAATACCGCCCCGGACGATCAGCCCCTCATCGGCATCCTCCAGCATGGCATTGCCCGATACCAGAAGAATGTCGTAGGTACGGTCGTATTCCAGGCTGTCCCCCTCCAGGGTGAGATTCTGCTTCTTTTCTATGATCAGCACCCCGCCGGTGGCCCGGATGGTTCGCTGATCGCTGCCGAGGATCTCAATCCGCTGGGCCTTGATCTGGACTCGTTCGGTATCTACCTGGGCATCACCCTGGAGAACGGTCCTCTCCCGGCCTTCGGCGGTTACCGATTCCACAGTCATGGCGGAAAACCGGATTGTCTCGCTGGCCAGGGGCATGAGAATCACCCCAAAAAAAAGCACTGCAAAACACCGAAGAGGGCACCGCTTCAGCGAGAGAAAGCTCAAGGTATTACTCTGTGGCATCGTTTGAAGATTCATCTTGCTCCTGGGCTTGAACCTCGCCGCTCACCCCGCCGCTAAACCGGATGGACTTCTCGGTAAGGTCCGCCGCGAACCCCCGGCCCTGGATCCGGTCTCCGTCATCGGTAACCACCTGGACCTCCTGATCAGACAAACTGGTGATCATTCGGTTAGAATCACTCCAATAAAAGTACTCCCCGGTGACCTCCGCCCCCTCCTGATCGCTGTATACCACAATATTTCCCTGGAGCTCCACATCCTCGGTATCGGTGAAGAGGGTGGCGAAGTCCGCGTGACCGTAGGATACCACCTCCCCCTTGAGGGAATACTCCTCAAACCGTACCCCTTCAAGTTCCCGGAGATTTCGAGAGGCATAGGATCGGGAGTGATCTGCTTCTAGCCGAAGCAGGAGGCTGTTATTGCGGTAGATGTTCTGCCGGAAGGCGGTAACCTCAATGTCCGGCACCTGATCGGATAGAGAATCGGCTTCTACATCGGCCCCGTAGTCCAGACGGCAGGCCTGGGTTGTCAACCCCATAGCCAGGAGAAGAAGCAGGGCCAAGGGTTTCCGAGGCTGCGTTCTAATCTGTATGTTTTTGTTGACACCCCGGGTGATCATACTCAGCTGTCCGTGCTATGGTTCGCAGCTTCAGGATTTGAACCGTTTTTCCCAGCTTCTATGGGTGTGCTGCGTTTCGCAGCTTCAATGAAGGAGGTAAAGAGGGGGTGACTTTTTAAGGGTTTTGAGAGGAATTCAGGGTGATATTGAACCCCGAGCCCCCAGGAATGGTTCGGCCACTGTACACTCTCCACGAGGTCGCCGTCCTTGGTTGTAGCGGTGATTAGCAGACCCGAGCGTTCTAGATCGGCACGCACCTTGTTGGAGACCTCATAACGATGCCGGTGCCGCTCGGCAATAACCGGGGCGCCGTAAATCGAGGCGATGGTTGTGCCCTCATGGAGATAGGAGTCGTTGCGCCCCAGGCGCATGGTACCGCCGTAGTTCTTCACGTCAATCTGCTCTTCCAGGAGGCTCACCACGGGGAACTTGCAGTCCGGTGCAAACTCCGTGCTATTAGCATCCTCCCAGTCAAGGACATCCCGCGCCCATTCGATAACCATGATCTGCATTCCCAAACAGATGCCAAAATACGGCAGCCCCCGCTCCCGACAGTACCGGGCGGTCAATACCATCCCCGGAATTCCACGGCTTCCGAACCCCCCGGGTACCAAAACGCCTTCCAGGTGGCCGAGCCGGTCCCCCAGGGCGTCCATGCCGCCTGCGGCATAGAGTTTTTCCAGCTCCTCGGAGTCGATCTTTTCGATTTCTACCCGAACCCCATTGGCTACCCCGGCGTGCAGCAGGGCCTCATCCACGGACTTGTAGCTATCCGCTAATTCGATGTATTTACCGATCATCCCGATGGTGATTACCCGCTGGGCGTTGGTGTAGGTAGTGACGTAGTTATTCCAATGGGACATATCGGCTTCCGGGGCCTGGATGCCCAGCCGGTGGAGGATGATCTGGTCGACCTTCTGCTTTTGGTAGCTGAGGGGGATTTCATAGATCGTACGGGAAACATCGTGGGCGCTTATCACGGCATCAAAATGCACGTTGGTGAACAGGGCGATTTTCCTACGCATATCGTCTTCAAGAACATGGGGGGCCCGACAGAAGAGCATATCCGGTTGAATACCGATTTCCCGCATTTTGTTAACCGAGTGCTGGGTGGGTTTTGTCTTCAGTTCGCCCCCGGCAACCTCGGGTATGAGGGTCAGGTGCAGAGACAGGGCGTTTTCATGGCCGATCTCGTGGATCATCTGACGGGCCGCTTCCAGGAACGGAATGCTTTCAATATCCCCAACGGTTCCGCCGACCTCTATGATCGTAACATCCACTTCTGCTTCTTCGCCCACCGCCAGAATGCGCTGCTTTATCCGGTCGGTAATATGGGGAATAACCTGGACAGTCCGGCCGAGGTAGCGGCCTTCCCGCTCCCGCTGAATGACCTCCTGGTATACCTGCCCGGTGGTGATGGAATTCTGGCGGCTGAGGGTGGAATTTGTGAACCGGGAATAATTACCCAGATCAAGGTCGGTTTCTGCTCCGTCATCGGTAACGAAAACCTCTCCATGTTGGTAGGGACTCATGGTGCCGGCATCAACATTGATGTAAGGATCAATCTTTACCATCCGAACAACAAGGCCCCGGGCCTCCAATAGACTCCCTACGGAGGCAGCTGCGATTCCCTTACCCAAACTGGAGCAAACGCCCCCGGTGACGAAAATATACTTCTTCATGTGTGATCATTATTCAAGGCACCCAGGGGGTTGTCAATGCCGTAGCTTTGACCGTCCGTATAATCTGGTTTTGCTTGACACCCCATGAGGGGGTGCATAGACTTTAACAATGTACAAACCCCCGCGGGAAAGCAGGTAGTCATGGCTGGTTTTCTTACCGACAGTGAATTTGATCAGTATAAAAAGCTCATATACGATGCCAGCGGAATAACCTTTTCAGCCAGCAACCGATCCATTCTTGAGAGCCGTCTCCGGGAACGGCTAAAGTCGGCAAATCTAGATTCTCCGGCCGAATACTATCGGCTCCTAACCAGCAGCCACGATGAACTCAAAACCCTGCTGGACTCTGTGACCACCAACCTTACGCGGTTCTTTCGTAATACAGCCCATATTCAAACCTTTGAGTATTACGTGATCCCTGAACTCATAAAGCAAAAACAGGCTTCGGGCAACAAGACTATAAAGCTGTGGAGCGCCGGGTGTTCCACCGGGGAGGAGCCCTACACCCTGGCAATGGTACTGAAGGAAACCCTGCCCGCCGACTTTACTATTCAGATCGTTGCATCGGATATCAGCCTTAAATCCTTGATGATCGGCAAAGAGGGATTTTACGGTCATAATAAAATGGCGGGGGTTCCCCAGAATTACCTCTCAAAATACTTCGATGAAAAGCCCGACGGTTTCCAGGTTAAGGGTTTTTTAAAGGACAATATCCGTTTCGATTACCATAATCTGAAGCATGATAGCGGACTCCGGGGGCTGGATGTTGTATTCTGCCGGAATGTGCTCATCTATTTTGATGCGCCGGCACAAAAGTCTGTGATCGACCGGTTTTGGGAGTGTATGGCCCCGAAGTCGTTCCTGTTCATCGGCCATAGTGAATCACTGTTCGGAATGGATACCCAATTCGAGTTTTTGAAAACCGATTGGGCGTGTATATACCAAAAGAAAACCTAAGCGAATCTCAGCCTGCTCCCAGGAGCCGGGCTTTATAATAGGATACGTAACGTTATAGAGGAACCCGTGGAAAAAAAACCAATTCAGGTGCTGGTGGTTGATGATTCAGCGCTCATGAGAAATATAGTCAGCCGGATTGTCGACTCGGCACCGGATCTTGAGGTAGCCGGCAAGGCCATGAATGGCCGTTTTGCCCTCCAAAAAATTGAAACCCTGAAACCGGATCTCATCATCCTGGATCTCGAAATGCCCGATATAAACGGCCTTGAGTTTCTCCAGGAACGCAGAAAACGGGAAATCGATATTCCAGTGATTGTTCTGTCGGCAGTAGCCCGGCGGGGGGCATCCATTACTATGGAAGCCCTGTCCTTGGGTGCTGCTGATTTTATAATGAAGCCCACCGGGGGAAATCCCGATGAGGTTCAACAGATTGCCAGCCAGCTGATAGAGCTCGCACGATCCTACGGGGCCACCTACCGGCAAAGCCATGGATTGGCTCCCATCGGCCTTAAACCGGGCACCGAGGAAACCCAGAAAAAATCTCCCGGCAGCGCCACTGCTCCGGCTGAAATACCCGGATTGCGAACCAGGCAGGACCAAGCGATTCCCGGCAAACCGGGAAGAATTCCGTCCAGTCCTTCGGGGGTTCCCCTGCGGAAACGAAGCCGTGCCGGTGGACCGGGCCCCCTGGAACTCATCGCCCTGGGTATTTCTACCGGGGGTCCGAATGCCCTGCGGCAGGTTTTTTCCGGGCTGGATCCGGAGCTGCAGACGCCCATCCTGGTAGTCCAGCACATGCCAGCCGGGTTCACCCTGGAATTTGCGAAGAGTTTGGACCGTATCTGCCCCATGGAAGTTAAGGAGGCTGAAGAGGGCGACCTGGTACGGCCCGGACGGATTCTCATTGCCCCGGGAGATTACCACATCGTTCTGGAACGCAAACGCTTGGCCACCATTGTCCACCTGGATTCCGGCCCGGCAAAAAACGGACACCGCCCCAGTGCCGACGTCCTGTTTGAATCTGCAGCCTCCATCTACGGTAACCGCTGTATGGGTGTAATCATGACCGGCATGGGTCGGGACGGGGCGGAGCATATCGGTGATATTTGGGAGGCCGGGGGGATAACCCTGGGACAGGATCAGCAGTCCAGCGTTGTCTACGGTATGCCCCGGGTGGCCTACGAATACGGCCACATTCTTAAGCAGGTAAGCCTTTCCGATATGGCAAAAGCCATCTGTGACTACGCCGCAGAGTTGGTGTAAGTTGGTGTAATTATGAGCACGGAATCAACGAAAAAACTCCTGGCGGTGCGCCACCTGGGCCTGGTCCCATACAGCCAGGCCTACGAAATTCAGCAGAGGCTCCACACCCAACGGGTTGAGGAAACCATTCCCGACACCCTTCTACTGCTCCAGCACCCCCATGTAATAACCCTGGGCAAACGCGGAACCGCCGAAGACTTGCTGCTCCCTCGAAGGGAGTATGACGAGCGAGGTATTGAGATAGTGGAAACCGACCGGGGCGGCCAGGTGACCTACCATGGCCCCGGACAGCTGGTGGGCTATATTATCAGTCATTTATACTCCCACAACAGGCGGCTCCGCTGGTTTGTGGAAACCCTTGAAGAGGTGATCTCGTCGGTTCTCCGGGACGGATTCGACCTTTCAGCCAGGGGAAGCGATACCGAACACGGGGTATGGGTCGATTCAGGAAATGAACCGCCCAGGAAAATAGCGGCCCTGGGAATTGCGGTAAAGAACCGGGTAACCATGCACGGCTTCGCACTGAATGTGGAACCGGATATGAGTTTCTTCAAGACCATCATTCCCTGTGGAATCCGAGACAAGGGCCAAACGAGTCTGCGCATGGAACTGGAACGTACTGGCGGTATCCGGGAGAACCGGCCCGCGTTAATGGATCAGGTGACGGAGCTGGTTATCCGGGAATTCTGCGAGTTGTACGACTATGAGGCGGTAGAATCCCCTTGACTATCCTCTTCGGGCTGAAGCTGTTCAGCCGGGGTTTCCACGGGCACCCGGACAGCCTCCACGGACACAGCCTTCCCGGAATCATCTAATTCGAAGATAGCCCCCTGAAGCTCCAGGCCCTGCCACCACTCATAGGACCGCTCAGGTATTCCGCCCACCAGCTGCTGGATCTCAATCTCCGGCTTGAACCCCTTTACGGACTGAATACTCCCGGTTCGGCCGGTATCAAGGATACTCCCGGTTCCCTTGGGCAGTACCTCGGCATCCGCGGTCAGGGTACGCATACCCGTTCCGGCGATCATCGTCACCTGGCCGTCGGCCATGAGTGCCATCGCCGCCTTTTCCGCGGTGGTGCAGGAATGGAAATCCAGAAAGGTGGCATGAACATCCTGGTTAATCCGCCGGAGGATCTCAGGTAAAAAGCTAAATGGGTTACTCGGATGCACCCGGTTGAATCCCGCCAGACCCATGAGGCTGATGACTGCAATCCGGTATTCGCCGAAGGTGAAGGTCCGCCAGCCCCGGCCGGGGTTTCCGGGCGGGAAATTGGCCGGGCGTAGGATGTAGGGTGCCTGCTCCATGTGGGGATGGAGATCCTTTTTAAAGTAGATTTGATCGCCTCCGGTGAGCACGTCGATTCCGAGCTTCCGGAGGTAGATGGAGTGGTTCCGCCCAAGGCCGTAGCCGTGGGTCGCCCCGTCGGCATTGGCTATGACACCGTCAATCCCTTGTTCTTCCTTGAAGCGCTGGAGCGCCGTCTTTACTACATAGATTCCCGGTTTACCGACAATTTCACCCAGAGCAAGTATTCGTAATCCCATCCCGCCATACTACCCCATCGGAGAAAAAAAGTATTCCCATGGACGATGATTTCCTTGGGTTTTCTCTGGAGTATGAGTATATTTGCATCACAGACCCAGCGCTCCTGAGAGGAGGCTGGACCAGGCGAGGGTTCCTGCTTGGACGGTCTGATTACAATGCTACTGCCCCGTAACGGGGAGCAGCCACAATCGCTTTAAGGAGGATTGTATGAAAAACAGAGATTTTTTGGATCTGCGTGAACTAATGGATGAGATTTTTGAAGCCGCCACTGATTTCAAAAACGCATTCACCGATGAGATGGGTTCCTGGAAACCCGACTTCAACTGGGGCGAACACCGGGATTACTACCCCGCCTATTCCTACCCCCCGACCAATGTGTACATGACTGCCGATAAGAGCCTGGTATTCCAGTTCGCTCTGGCAGGCTTCCAGGAAGAGCATATCGGCCTTGAATTCCGGGGCGATTACCTCTTCTTCTCCGCTAAGGCCCCGGAGGGCTTTGAGGAGGATGAGTCGGTTAAGTACTTCAAACGCAGACTGAAATTCAAAGACATCAAAGAGCAGAAGTATTTTGTTCCCGAGGATAAGTTTAATCGCGAGGCTGTGAAAGCTGTGTTAAAACATGCTATTCTCACCGTAACGATTCCAGCAAAGGATGAGGTGAAGGGTCCCGAAGGGGTAAAGGTTACCATCGTATCGGAAGATGAGCCTGGCCAGGCCCCGCCCAAAACCGGAAAGAAAGACAAGGAATAACCCAGGAGGAACAGATGTTAGGCACATTGTTTACCGTGCTGGTGGGAGTTGTCCTCGGATACGTGTTCAAACCCCAGATTGACCGGGCCCTGAAAAAGGTGGTCCGCAAGCTTGAGGATAAGAGCAAGGACGATTACCGCGACTTTTAGCACACGTTCTTATTAGAACAAAAGGAACCCAAGGGGACTGTCTCATTCGCAGGCAGCCCCTTTTTTTATCCTCCCCGCAGGCCTAAATCAGGTCCTCAACACAAACAAACCATGGCGTGTATTTCCCAATCAACCAAACTCCGGTATTCTCCGGCAGGCGGGGAACGCCGAAGACCTGGGGGCCCCGGTGGGTATCGGCCGGCGGTGGCTGAGCGGCCTGCTACAAGTGAAATTTACAGAAAGAGTGTTTCGTATTCATCGGCCGGCTTTCTGGAATGTCTTGTAGTGCGCAAAAAATGGTTCGACAAGGTTCGGCCACCAAGGTGGCGGGAAAGCCCCCTTGGTGGTCCGAGGTAGGCAGGCCGCGGCGGACAACGGCGGAAGATCGAATTCACTCTACTCAGAGCATCCCCCGCATCTTGACAGGTGCTGAGAGAATACGGTATTGTATGCGAACCTGATGCCCAGGTGGCGGAATTGGTAGACGCGCTAGATTCAGGTTCTAGTGGGGGCAACCCCGTGGAGGTTCAAGTCCTCTTCTGGGCATAGAAAAAGCAGATTGGCCTCTGGCCGGTCTGCTTTTTTTTGTGTCCAATGACCGGCGGACTTGAAGCGGAGGCGCGGAGTAATTCAAGACCCAACCCTCGGGTAGTGCCGCCACCATACATAGTTGCAACTCGCAGTACGCTGCAAAACCGTAACCCCCAGGTACAGAACCCAGGAAAACACCGGTTACTTGCACAAACCCTCCGGTGCTGGTACTATCGGGTACTCATTTTTAGGGAGAATCGACGGGATGATAGA
The DNA here is from genome assembly GCF_000758165.1 of Spirochaeta lutea. NCBI lineage: Bacteria > Pseudomonadati > Spirochaetota > Spirochaetia > Spirochaetales > Spirochaetaceae > Spirochaeta > Spirochaeta lutea. Next base: position 84,537 of record NZ_JNUP01000064.1, read on the forward strand.
CAGAAACTAGGGAGTACCGGACAACTCGAAGCGGCACGTACTCACTGTTTCTCTATCCTCAGCCGCTCATAAATACCTTTAGGAGGTGATTATGGGCAAGTCGTTCCTTCATATATCGGAACTAACGTTTTCCTATCCCCAATCACATACGAATATCTTCAACCACTTTAGTATCCAACTCCCAGAGGGATGGACCGCTGTAACCGGGGCAAACGGGAGCGGAAAATCCACCCTCTTGAAGCTTGTTGCGGGGCGGCTTATCCCGGAAGCGGGTCAGATCCGATTTGACGGTACCTGTGTATACTGTCCCCAGGAGGTCAGGGTTATGGAAGAGAACCTTATTGGTTTCTTTTCCGAGCTTTACGATGGAAACTCCCTTGCGGGTAGATTGTTCAGTCAGCTGGAGCTGGACCATGATTGGCCGTACCGCTGGGAAAGCCTGAGTTACGGTGAGCGCAAGCGATTCCAGCTGGCCCGGGTGCTACTCGATGACCCGGAGGTGTTACTATTGGATGAGCCTACCAATCATCTGGATACCCGGGCACAACACTTGGTTTCGGAAGTACTCTCGGACTACCACGGTATAGCCCTTCTGGTAAGCCATGACCGGCGGCTTCTGAACCGGCTGACCACCCACACCCTCATGCTCTCATCCGCCGGTGACGGGGCTGAACCGAGATTTTTTAAGGGCAATTGGGACAGCGCTTGGACACAGTATGAACAGGAGCAGGAAACACTGCTGAAAAACCGCCGAAAGGCCCAGGTTGAAGAACAACGCCTGAGGCGGGAAATCCAACGGCGCAAGCAAGAGGCTCAGGGACATAAAAAGGACTTCAGCAAACGGCATCTCGACCCCAAAGACCATGACGGCAAGGGAAAGATTGATCTCATGAGGCTCACATCCAAGGATGCTACTGGAGCCAACGTTATTAAGAACCTTGAAGGCAGGGTTCAGGATCTACAGGACGGTCAGATCAAGCCCGATTACCGGAAAAAAACAGGAGTTACCCTGATTTCCCGCTCATTTGCTTCGGATTCCTTTTTTCAACTGGAGCCAGGGACTCTAGACCTGGGTGAAAAAAGGCTTGTTTATCCGGAGATTAGCATGGCTGCGGCGGACAGGATCTGCCTGGTGGGCCCGAACGGATCCGGAAAAACCAGTATTATTCGGCTGATTCTGAGCAAGTCGGGGTTGGGAAAAGAAGACTACGCCTACCTGCCCCAGGAGATACCTTCCCAAGACGCCGAAGATCTATTACTGCAATTCTCATCTCTAAACAACACAGAACGGGGAGAGATTCTTTCCCACTATTCCAGGCTCAATGGTGATCCCCAGTCCTTACAGGATGAGGATGTGCCGAGTCCCGGGGAACTACGCAAGATCCTGGTGGCTATGGCGTTTTTTAGAGCAATTCCCCTGATAATCCTCGATGAGCCTACGAATCATTTGGACCTTCCCTCACGGATGGCCCTGGAGGAGGCCTTGGTCCAGTATACTGGCGCAGTACTGCTGGTGAGTCACGATGACGAGTTCCGGGATAAAATTGGTTGCAGAATTTGGGATATCTGTCAGAATGGACAAGTTCATAGGTTGCAGCGGGATTAGTAACCCGCTGCCTGACGGGAAAGACTTGTGCCAATGTCATTTGTGGGGTAATTTTCCCTTCATACCGGGTACCGGGCTTCTAGTCGGAATCACCTGCAATACTGAGGTTGCCATGCACAATAAAATCACCATAAAGGATATAGCCCGGGAAGCTGGGGTTGGTATAAGCACTGTTTCCCGGGTCCTCAACGGATACCCCCTGGTAAAGGAAGAAACCAGAACAAGGGTTTTGGATATCTGCAATAAGAGAAACTTCATTCCCAACGGCGCCGCGAGAATGCTGGTTAAAAAATCGGGACAGGAAAATACCATCGCCATAGTCATGTCGGAGATCGCCCACCAGTTTTTCTTCGAACTCATCTCCAGTATGCAGGCCAATATGAGGAATGCTGGTTTTCATGCCATGATCTTCAACACCGACCAAGGCCGGGAATCGGTGATTCAGTACATCATTGAGCTGGGAATCTCGGCAGTCATTATTATGGGCACCCCTCAAATATCGGATGCCGATAAAGAACTGCTCCGGTTATACCGGGTGCCGCTTCTGTACATTGATCGCCACGATAAAGATTCCAACTTCATCACCTATTCCAATCACCACGGCGGCCGTCTGGCTGCCTCATACCTGGCAGAGAAGGGAGCCACCCAGGTGATGCTGGTAGGACTCACCGACCGGTCTGAACCCCAGGTGGACCGGTTTGAGGGGTTTCTGGCATACATTAAGGACGCCAATCTGCCCATGAGGACCCAGGAAGTATTGGTCTCTGACGAACAGGGAGCCTATACCTTGGCGAAGTCATTGATGTTGGATCAATCCATAGACGGCTATTTTTTCTTTATCGATACCATGGCAATGGCGGGAAAACAGGCAGCCAGGGATCTAAATAGAAACGTTCCCATTATTGGATACGATGATATATTTCCCGCCCGCTTTATGAATCTAACCACCGTCAGACAATCAGTAGCGGTACTGGGCGAGAAAACGGTCGGAATTATCAAAACTCTGATAACAGAACATCCAGATCATCTGATACAGGAAATCCTTACTCCGGAACTAATTATACGCGACTGACCTCACACGGACAGCAAAAGCCTCCATCTCGGAGAATTACTGGCGAAGTAGGTTCCTTCAAATCGGATCTTTGAAGGAGCCATGGGCTGGAATAGCAGAACTTTTGCAATTGGCACGTTGGAAAATCCTTGACAACAAAAAGATTATGCCTGACCATATATACCAGAAAATGAAAACGTTTTCATTTTCAGATTTTTTTAATGGAGGACTTCTTTATGAAGCGACTAACTGCTCTTGTTTTAATCCTGGTAGCAGCCACAGGATTTGTATTTGCTGGAGGAGATCAAGAGGGAGGCGGAGTGCCCCGACTCGAGATTCTCCAGAATAAGCCCGAAATAGATGCTCAACTCAAAGCCTATGCTGCAGCATGGGGACAAAAAAACGGTGTCCAGGTTGTAGTAAAGACCGTTGGAGGTTCGGTCGACGTAGACGTTGACCAGATGCTCACCATCGGGTATGCAGCCGGAGAAATGCCGGATATCTTCGTATTTCCCGGAGTGGCGGACTATGAAAAATGGTCGGAAGTAATTCTTGATGTTTCTGATCAGCCCTGGGTTGAAGAGACCTCGGTAGAATTCACCTATGACGGAAAGGTCTACGGCTTCCCTGTTGCAGTTGAGGGCTGGGGCCTTGCCTACAATGCCGACATCCTTGAGGCTGCCGGTGTTGATCCTGCTTCATTGGTGAACTATGCAGGTTACAAGGCAGCTTTCGAGAAAATTGACTCTATGAAAGCGGAATTAGGCCTGGAATCTGTGGTCTCCATGGCTGCATCCATTTCTATGTCGTGGGTAACCGCTCACCATAACTTCAACAGCCTACTTTCCGCAGGACTTCCCTACGGTGACCTTTCGGTGGTAAACGATCTTTTGGCGGGTAATGTAGATATGGCACGTCTGAGCCAATATGCCGACTGGGTTGAACTGCTCTTCACATACGCCGACCAGGCGGTACTGCTGACCGGAGATTACGATGCCCAGGTTGGCGCCTTCGCCCAGGGCAAGGCTGCATTCCTGCACCAAGGAAACTGGGCGGATGGTAACATTGAGGCTGCTGGCGCGGAATTCCCCCGGGCATTCGCTCCCCACGGCGCTCTCGCTACCGAAACAGACGGTATCTTTGCCTCAGCCCCGGCATACTACGCCATCAATGCTGATTCGGATGTTCAGGAACTTGCAAAGAAATTCCTGAATGACCTGGTATTCACCGATGCCGGACATCGCTACATGGTAGAGGAAGCCGGAATGATTCCCGCCTTTGCCTCAGTAGAACTGTCCCCCGCCTCCCCCCTGTCTCAGTCCGTACAGGAATGGGTTGCTTCCGGCAAGGTATACAGCTGGAACCAGTATTACTTCAGCGATTCCTTCCGTGACGACACCCTTGGTCCCATTTATAACCAGTTCGCCAGCGGAACCCTTTCAAAGGCCCAATTCATTCAGGCAATGAAGCAAGCCTTCGAATCACGGTAATCAGCTAACGGGATGGCGTGTACCCGCAGTGACCGGAAAAGCCGAAGGCTTGTACTGGGCATTGGGAATACACGCCAGTTGACTGAAGTTGCGAAGCAGCGGAAGACAACTGGCGGGCTTGTCCGCCGCCCGATTTTCTAAATACCCTCCCCGGCACTCTCATTACGGGAGTGTCGGGTTACATCATTATCAGGTACAAATATGAGAAAACAAAAATTCGATATGACCTCATGGCTTTTGCTGCTGCCTGCTCTTTTTGCCTTTGTTATGGTAATTATCATCCCATTTATTATGGGAATCCTCTATTCTTTTACCGACTGGTCATCCCGTCCGCAGCCCGACGGTATGCAGGTGGTAGGACTTTTAAACTACCTAGAAACCTTTAAGGATCCCTCCTTTCTCTATTCCTTTATTGTTACTACGGTGTACACCGCCCTCAATATGCTCATAATCAATGTAGTCGCCTTCATTCTTGCATTGCTGGTAACCAGTAATATCAAGTTTAAACACGCCTACCGGGTGGGATTCTTTCTTCCCAACCTCATCGGCGGGCTCATTCTGGGGTACATCTGGCAGTTTATTTTCAACATCGTAGTTCCGAACCTCCCCCTCATTACTGAATTGATTCCGGCCATCCAAAATCCTGCCAACTATATTCTGGCGGAGCGAAATTCCGCTTTGATGGCTATTGTGATCGCAGGGAGTTGGCAATACGCCGGCTATATAATGATGATTTATGTTGCCGCAATCATATCCGTTCCCGGGGAACTCTTCGAAGCCGCTAAAATCGATGGTGCCGGCCCCTGGATGCAGCTACGAACCATCATCATTCCCATGACCGCCCAGGCGTTTACCGTCACCCTCTTTCTTACCCTGGTACAATCCTTCAAGCAGTACGATGTAAACGTATCCCTGACCGGCGGTGGCCCGGCTACAACCTTTATGGAAAAGTCCATCCTGGGAACCGAACTATTGGCTATGAACATCTATAACACCGCCTTCAAAGCGAACCAACTGGCGCAGAGTCAGGCCAGAGCAGTAATCTTTTTCCTCGTCCTGGCTGTCATTTCTACATTCCAGGTCCGGGCAAATAAAAAACAGGAGATCGAATTATAATGGCAGATCAACATACCCAGTTTCAAAAAACCGGAGTACAGGCCAAAAAACTCCGTCAAACCCGGGAAACCAGAGCAAAAACGGGACTCATCGGTCTTGAGATCATTACCGCCCTACTTTTTCTTGTTACCCTCTTTCCCATTTTTCTGGTCTTGATTAACTCTGGAAAAACCGCCTTTTCCGTAACGGCATCCCCCCTTACCCTGCCCGAGGATTGGCTCCAGATCTTTCGGAACATGAAAACCATTTGGGTGGATCCGAATATCCAGTACGGCTCTTCCTTCTATTCGTCCCTCTTGATAACGGTTTTTTCCGTTGGGGCGATTATCCTGATTTCAGCCCAAGCCGCTTGGGTCCTAGTACGCAGCAAAACCAGGATCGCTGCCTTCCTCTTTATGATGTTCGTTGCCGCAATGACGATCCCGTTCCAGATCGTTATGCTTCCCCTGGTGCAGTGGTTTCGAATTTTAGGTGATTTTATCGGATTCCGGCTGCTTCGAACCTATCCGGGAATGATTCTATCGTATATGGGCTTCGGAATGAGTTTATCCATCTTCCTGTACCACGGCTTTATTAAAGGGATTCCCTACGAGCTTGAGGAGGCCGCAATCATCGACGGAGCCTCCCGGGTCGGTACCTTTTACCAAATTGTGTTTCCCTTGTTAAAACCCATCACCGCCACGGTGATGATTCTCAACGGGATATGGATTTGGAACGACTACCTTCTGCCCCTTTTAATCCTCGGGAAGGGCAACAGAATTCAGACCATTCCCTTGGCGGTTGCAAACTTCGCAGGTGCCTATGTTAAGCAGTGGGACCTCATTCTTACGGCCATCCTCATGGCCATGATCCCGGTTATCATCGTCTTTTTAATCGCCCAGAAGCAGATTATTAAGGGCATGGTTGCCGGTTCTATAAAATAATCCATACAACCTCCTAATACCCCTTTTTCTCGCCCGGACTCCCCCAGGAGTCCGGGCCTTTTTTCATCTCATCTTACCTTTCGTCAATGCACCGGTCTCTCCATACCTGGATACTATGAAAAACACGTATTCAGGAGTTGATTATGAACAATTCATCATCCCCGAAGGCTGGATGGACTATCGACAAAGGGCAACGAAGAGCAGCCCTGCAGAGCGGGATCTATCTTCTATTGATGGCGGTATTCGCCGGAATTGCCTACGGGGCCATCCATGGGCAGCTTGTGGTTGCCGGAAATTCCGATGCGACCGCTGCCAATATTGCTACTGCGCCGTGGCTCTGGGGTACAGAGATTGCTCTTTGGCTGGTGATTGCCGGTCTGGATGTTGCTGTCTCTCTCAGTTTGTTCGGGTTATTTGCGGGGACAGACCAAGCCCTGACTCGCGGAATGGCGGTCAGCCGCATCTTGTACACCCTGGTATTGGGGGCAGGCATCAGTCAATTGTTTTTTGGATTTCAGGGTGCAGGGGCTCTCGATGCAATCCAGCGCTTCGAGACTATTTGGTACTGGGGACTCATAGTCTTCGGCATTCATCTTTGTCTGCTCGCGTTCCTATCGGCTCGTAGCAGGTTTATACCCTGGGTACTCACCGGGTTACTCTTTATCGCTGGCCCTGCATACACCGTTATCCATGTGTTGTTTGTAATCGGGGGTGGAGCCAAGGAATTCGGACTGACATTGCAAGGAATATTCATGATCCCCATGACCTTGGGAGAACTGGGCCTAGCCCTGTGGCTCATAATCCTGGTTTATATCCAGCGGCGTCGGACTATCGCCCACGCTGATGGAGACGCCGCTTTATCCGGCTCAGAGACTCCGGTGTAACACCGAGGTAACTGGCAAGCTGGTGCTGGGGTACTCGGGCGGCTAAGCCAGGGCGTTTTTGGAGAAGGTAGATGTAGCGGTCCGCGGGATTTGATGATCTAAAGGTAGCCAGATCCTCCTGACCCGCTGCAAGATTCTCCTCCATGGCGGACCGGGTTATTTCAGCAAGGAAGGGAAATCGGCGGTTCATCTCATCCTCGTTGGTGAGATCCCCTTCCAAGAGAAGACAATCCTCAAGGCATTCCACGGCGTAGGGGGAGGGATGCTGATGTTTGTAGCTTTCAAAGATCACTAGGGATTGGGATTCGGTAATGAAATCGCTGGTGTGTTCAACCCCCGCCTCATCGACAAAAAACAACCTGAGGCACCCGGATAGAACAAAATAGCAGTCGGCAGCAACATCACCTTGCCGAACCAGGATGGTTTTTTTCGGGTACTCCCGGGCCGGGAGTGCGGCAACTAGTTCTTCCAACCTATCCTCAGCTAATTGGGGAGCCATAGACCGGATGAATTGTGATAATGAGATGCCCATACACCCTCCTGGGAGATTATACCCGATATTCTTGAGCAAGTGATTCCATGAATCAACTAGGGTATACGCAAAGGCTTGGGAACTAGGCCGGGTATGGCGGGACTCTAGTCCTTTCTCCGAGCCGATGGCAGACCGAGATACACCAGGGCTGAAATAAACAAGGCTGCCCCGGAAACCGTCCAAACCAGGGGAATCGAGTAGGTTCTAGCAAGAAACCCTAGGATAACCGATCCGCCTAGACCGCCGAACTGCATGATCAAAGAAGCCACGGAAAGTACGGTACTTCGGCGGTCAGAGGATACCTCGCGGTTAAGCACGGCAGATTCCGGGGAATTAGCCATTCCGTTAAAGAAAAACGTACCTATATAGAAAACCGAAAAGCCCGGTAATCCCCGGCTGCGGGCCAGCAGTACGAGACCTGCCGCCATCGCAGCGCGAATAAGAACCAGCATGAGGGTATAGTTCCCCTTGGTAAGGCGTCCTACCAACCCCGAGACAAGACTCCCGGCTGCGGCAGCCACGAAGTAACCCGCGGCAAGAAACCCAAAAACCCGGGAGTGAACCTCATCTGAACCTATCTCTTGAACCCGGGGCTGCCAGAACTGCTCCAGCCCGGAGATGGAAAAACCCCAGAGAAATCCCCCTATTAATAAAAGTAGGATCGCTTTATTTTTTAATCCTAGCTCCAAGGCGGACACAATAATACGGGGTACCGCCTTGAATCCCTCGGATAGCTGTTGTAACCCCGGACGCGGTCGGGATTCATGAATGAGCGTCAGAGTCAGAAGCATTTGAATCACCATAAGAGAAAGCATGACCAGAACATTCAGGCTGTAGGCATCTCTGAGAAGCCAGGGGACACCCAATCCCTCGCTGAGGTCGGGCAGATACCCGCCCAGAAGGGAGAACAGCCCGAGGGAAACCGGCACAGCCGCATGCACCTTCGCCATGACGCGTTGAAGATCGACCTCCGGATTTTCAGCATAGAGGGCGTCGATAAAGTGGGCATCCATGGTTCCCGAAGCGAGGGCCCGGCCTGTACCCAAGAACAAAAAGGCAACGGCTATTCCGGTGAAGGATCGGGCAGCATAGAAAACAAGGGCACCGGCGGCCATACAGCAGAGGGCGGATAGGTACACCGTTTTCCGACCCAGACTATCAGCCAACCCGCCCGTGGGAAGCTCAAGGACCACTGTGGCCCCGGAGTAAACAGCCATGAGGATACCGAGCTGGAAATAATTCATGCCCTTGGCAAGGATAGCCAGGGAAAGTACCGGGAAGATCACACCGACAATGGACCAGTGAATCCCCTGATTCAGAATAAACAGTCCCTGGGTGGATAGACGGGGCGGTACGCCATTAGAGCGGGGTTGCGCTTTCATGCCTCCATAGTGCACCATGGGAACGCTGTCGTCCATATCCGGAGGCTATCATGGGCTTTGAAGTATTATTTTTTTTAATCTTTGCAGGGGGCTGGGTCATGGGTCGTTTGGCCGAGAGATTCCGGTTGCCCGGGGTTTTGGGTATGACGATCTGGGGGATTGTCCTGGCCTTAATTCCCAGCCTGTTAGCCGGGGGGTCGGCTGACATGGGGGCGGCGGCACCCTCGGTCGGCTCCGGAAGCGGATTCTGGCCGTCGGGATTCTGGGAAACTGCTCCGTTTTTAAAATCCTTGGCTTTGGTGGTGATTCTCCTGCGTGCCGGCCTGGGAATCAGCAAGAGCGACCTTTCCCGGGCCGGAACAGCAGCCCTGCTGATGGCCTTTATTCCCTGCCTATTTGAGGGGGCCGTACTCACCCTTCTCTTTCACGGTCTCATGGGATTTCCCTGGATGGTAGCGGGGCTAACCGCCTTTATGTTGGCTGCGGTGAGCCCCGCTGTAGTAGTTCCATCCATGCTCGAGCTTCAGGACCGGGGATTGGGTAGACAAAATGGTGTGATTACTACGGTATTAGCCGGAGCCTCGGTGGATGATGTGGTGGTGATTACCCTGTTTACCCTGTTTTTGAACCTGGCTGTCAGCCCGGAACAGACCCGAATCGGATTAACCCTGGTTAGCATTCCCCTTTCCCTGCTGGGGGGGATCGCCCTTGGGGCGGTAATCGGATTGGTGCTTGCCTGGTGGTTCCGAAGTCACCATGCCTCCATTCGAGCTACGGAGAAGGCTCTGCTGCTCCTGGCTTCCTCGGTTTTCCTCCTGCAGGTAGGGGACTGGGTTCATCTCGCTGCCCTGCTGGGGGTGATGACCATCGGGTTTGTCCTTCTCGAACGGGCCGAACCCCAGGCTAGAGAACTAGCTGGGAAACTGGGTAAGGTCTGGGTGCCTGCCCAGATTGCATTGTTTGTGATAATCGGTTTATCCATAGATGTGCAGACAGCCTTCGAGGTTGGACCGGTAGCCCTGCTCATCATACTTACAGGCCTTCTTGCCCGGTCGGTCGGAGTAGTATTTGCAACCCTCCCCTCATCCATGAACTGGAAGGAGCGGCTATTCTGCGTCATCGCCTATACGCCCAAGGCCACCGTACAGGCGGCACTGGGCGGAGCTGCCTTATCCGCTGGACTACCCCAGGGCAAGATCATTCTGGCAGTGGCGGTGCTGGCGATTGTTATTACGGCACCCCTGGGGCTTATTGGCATCCGCGGATCAGCAAAACGGCTATTGGCTTCCGAGTTATGACTCCCGGATCTTCCTTTCCATGGAGTGTTGGAGGATATGGTAGCAGAAAAACCCTACTCCCACCCCCAAGACCTTATCAACCACATTAATCAGAACCCGAGCGATGAATGCCGAAGATCCGATGGACTGACCGGCCACAACCAAGGCGCGTACCAAGGAATCCACGGGCTCTCCCGTGGTCCCGCCCATGAATACTGTAACAATAACCGTCCCAGCCAAGGCATTCGCCAGGGCGACTGCAATGAGAACCACCAGGGCATCCAACAGACTGTTAAAATGTCCGTTCCGAACAAAGAGATGTACAATGACGGCGGTGAGCATGTTCACCAACGCGAAGGGGTACAAAAACCCGGGAAATCCAGCGATGACCTCAAAAAACAAGTTTGAGAGAACCCCAACGGTTAGTCCCGGCCAGAGACCGAATAATACCGTAGCAATAATGGTGAAATTAGAATCTAAAAAGACCGGGAGCATGAGCACTCGGTTGAGTAAAAAAAAGAGCCCGTTCATCAATACGGCACCTACAATACCAACACCGACCACAACCCTGCTCATAGGAGGGTCTATAAGTTTATGAATTTCCATACTGCTCTGCCTCTCAATACCAGTTCATCTCATTAAACCATGTGTAGTGCGCAAAAGGTTGTAACTTTTGGCCTCCGCGACACCATCCCTGGGTTAGCGTTCGGAACGCGCCGCTATATCTGGTGTCGTTTACAACCTTTTGCGCACTAAATAAACCATGAAGCCTTCGATTCTTCATGCTGTAGCATCACTTCATGGCTAACAAGAAAAGGTGTCCACATTCTCCAGTATAGAACCCTTCCAGTTTTTTGCGAAGTCTTTTTCTCCCATCCCTGGGAACCGTAATTTTTTGGCGGAGATAGCAGCACGGCGTGGCGACGGATTCTTGGTGGATCCCAGGTGGGGTGGTGTGTTTCGGGAGGTAGTTATCTAGGGAGGTAGGGGGTGCTGGCAGCCTTGCCTATCCATGAGCCCGGGGAAACGCCGGTGTATTAATTTTCTAGTAGCAGGATCTCAACCCGCCTATTTTTTTGTCTCCCCTGCTCGGTTTGATTATCAGCTACGGGTTCAAGACCGCCTACTCCTCGGTAGATGATACGCCTGGCTTCGATCCCGCGGCGGATGAGTTCATCAGCAATTACCCTGGCACGCTGCTCCGAAAGCTCTTGTTGGCTCTCCTGGGTGCCAACATCGGCGGTGTGACCAGTTATGAGGATGTTTCGGTCGGGATACTGACCAAGGATCCGGGAAATCGCCTCCAGCCGAGACTGCTCACCAGGCAGCAAAAGGGATTGATCCGCAATAAAGAGTAGGTTCTCCAGGGAAACGCGGATACCCTCGGCTACCTGGGTAATGTTTACGTCCTTCAATTCTTCAGCATCCACCCGGGCTTGGAGTTCACGGGTTATTTCCTGCCGGGGCAGAGCCGCAAGATACTCATACCAGGTTAGAAAAAAGCCCCGGTTCTCAACCGTTCCGCCTCCCTGGATGCCGAACTGTTCTTCCACGGTGGAACGGAAAAAGAGGGGCTGCCAATCTTTCGTATAGTAAATCACCGATTGGTGACGGCCTTGGGCAGAAACCACCTTAGGATCCCCATAGGGATCTCCACCCCGGTAGCGCAGGGCGAACAAGCTATCGACAACCCAAACAGCCTGCTCTCCATAGGTTCCTTCCCCCCTGAGTCGGTATTCGGCGATTATAGGAATACGGGTCATTTCCCCGCTATCCAGAGGATCCACTAAAACGGCGCCCAGGGCTTGCCAGGATTCCCCCACTGCCACAGGCTCCGGCGGCGGGGCGGGAATGTTCTGAAAGAGTAAGACATCCTCTTCCTCGGGTATTTGAATCACCCCACGATCATCCACAGTCACCGGCGCAGACGCAACCGTTTCAACCAACCGCTTCTCCAAACGGCCGTCATGGGCTAATTTCTCAAGATTATACTGGTGAATCCGAAGGTCAGGGGGAGATTCAGAAATCAGGGAAAACCGGTATTCACCGTACACCAGCCCCTGGTACCGGTTATTCACCGTCCTGCGTACATCATACCGAGTTGTTATCCTTCGATGGGTCTGTCCCGGCAGAGCGATGGAGGTTCCTAGCACAAAAACCAGGATGGATACCGTAAGAGTACACCGGCGTACCATCAGAAAACCCTGTACTCACGGATGCTATCTATTTGTATGCGCACCCGAACCTCTGCTAGAAACTCCCCGGCTCTGACTATGATCCGCGGTGGGGTCTCCAGCAGCACTTGGCCCTCCAAGGACTGGGGCTTGTCGTAGGTTATCCCTCTTGCATGACTCCGGATTGCTTGTTTTACCGCCTCTTGAACAGCCTGAAGCTGGCCTGAGACATCCATGGTATAGGAAGCGGTTCCTCTGGACTGACTATTTGGAATTCCCGGGGTAAGCCAGGCGTTCCGCCGTTGAATTTGCCAGTCCTGGAGCCAGTATCGCAGACGCAGCTCAATCATGGAGGCATCGTCATACCCCTCTAAAAACTCAAGTCCCGGATCGCCCCAAGGAATACGGTGGAGGGGGGTCAGGGTAAAGCGCTCTGACACCTGTCTCGCATTGTCGGAGGGTATATAAGAAAAGGAATATCCGTAGATCATTCCAGAGACCAGAGATCGAGCGAAATCCAATAACACGGCAATCCGTAGGTCCGGCGTCTCGATGGCCGTGGGATCAACCAAGCGATCAACCAGGCCCGCCTCTCCAGGGGGCACGGGCTCGGGGGTCATGGGTATTGATTCAGAGGATTCTTCAGCAGGAGTTCGCGCCGCCGAGTCTGCTCCCTTGGGGCCTCCAATCCCAGGATCCCCGGATTCACTCCAGGAATGCATCAGCACCTCCGGCTCCGGGGCCTCCCTATCCATCCAAACCAGCAGTTCCAGGACCCCATCCTCGGGAGGCATCTGGGCGTACCCGGCAACCGGAGTACCGGCAAACAACCAGAAAACGAGAATTACCCCAAAAATTCCGTGCTGTGCCCCGGTAGAAACCATCCTAGATACCCCATGGTAATTCCGCCGAACAGTTCCGGGCACTACCGTTGTCCGAACCATATTCGAAAGGCGTTTCTATTGAGACGAAGCAGCAAGTACAAATAGGCAAAGGCAAACCCGGCAAGGTGGGTAAGATGGGCCACCCCGCTGCCGGGATTACTGAGTTGGCTGAAGAGCTCAATGACCGTATAACCGATCACCAACACTGGACTTCGAATGGGAAATATACCAAATACAAAAATCCGCGCATCAGGATAGTAAACCGCGAAGCCAAGAAGCACGGCGAATACAGCCCCACTGGCACCCAGGAGGAACACCCCGTAGGCACCGGTTACAAGAAAAATGACCAGGGATAATAACCCTGCTAAGAGCCCTGTAATAAGGTAGAAGGTCAAAAACTCCCAGGTTCCCAGGGTTCGTTCCAGCTGGGTGCCAAAAAAGAACAGACCAAGCATGTTAAAGAGCAAGTGGGTGATATTCGCGTGGGCAAACATGTAGGTAAAGGGTTGCCAAATAAATCCCCGCTGGGTCACCAGAATGGGGTTCATGGCCAAGTAGCCCATCAGGTCTTGGAAGATATTCAGCCGCAGGAGAAACTGGTGAATTACAAATACAGCAACATTCAACCCTATTAAAAGCAGGGTAATATTCCGAAACTCAAAACGAAACGGTCTCTTATAGAGGGGGATGGTATTTCCAGTCATTCCATTAATCTATGCACAAAGTCTGCAGCGGTCAAGGCAGCCCCGATAGAAGCCGGCAGGGCTACCGCAATTCGCTTTCCAGGCTTTGGAATTTGCCGAAGCCGTAGTATAGTTTAGGAATCATTATGATTATAAAAAAATACGGGCCGGTCATTCTGAGCCTGACTTCGTTACTGGTACTAAGCCTCCCCGGTTGTGCAACCATGGAACGCTACTCCAGCTTTCCCGATGCACGCATTCGCCGGGGGGAGCGTCAACCGAATCAATTGCTTCCCCGCCTCACCGCCGACGACAGCGGTTCTGAACAGGCAAACCGGCAACCCGGCGACACACGGGTGCAGCAGACCAGGGCCGCCGGCTCCGGAATCTCCCGGATGGTCGAAGACGGGTACGGGCGTGAATTTTCGGTCTCCACAGCCGGTCTCTCCGAGAACAGACGTCGACTCGTCCAGGCAGCGCTCTCCCTCCTCGGCCGTGAAAACCTCCGTTTTTCCGATGCTACCTTCCCTCTGGACTGCACGGGGGTTGTTCTGGCTGCCTACCACGAGGCGGACCTCGATCTGACGGCGGAGTTTACCAAGTACACCGGGAACGGCGTCCAACGCCTCTATGAAATGGCGTACTCCAACGGGACGGCCTTTTCCTCCCGGCTGCCAGCGCCCGGAGATGTAATAATTTGGGACAATACCTACGATCGGAATGAAAACACCAGGTGGGATGATGAATACACCCACACCGGCATTGTCGTTGATGTTAACCAAGACGGTCAAATCACCTACATCCACCACAACTATGCCAAGGGAATTGTTGCCGCCCGGATGAACCTCCAGAAAGCCCAGACGTACCTGGCAGAAACACAGGAGTCCGGCAGTACCCTGATCAACTCGCCCATGAGGATGAAAAGCCACCGCTACCTGAACCCGGACATGTGGTTATCCAGCCACCTATTCCGGACCTACGTAAGTCTGGCCGAGCTACCTCGAGATTAGGAGCCCCCTATTCCCCCCCCTATTCCCCCCCTGTTCCCGCTATGGAACTAGGGACGAATAGAGCATTCAGGGCCAAAAACCCCTAACACTCAGTAGCGCCGGGATGCCAACAGGGTATTCAGGTCTACCAAGGTAGTGCGTAGCCCCTCATGGCCGCTGCTCGGGCCGTCCTGGAAAACCCGGTCGATCTCCGCCTCGGCCCGCACCATGTATGTATGAGCCTCGTTATGGGCTGCAACAAAACCCCCGGCTGTTTCTATCTCTTCCAGGATTTCTGAGAACGCGTTTTCATCCCCGGATTTAAACCTACGTATCCCCTGGATCAACCGGACTCGCTCGTTCTTTTGGGATGATTTTAATGCCTCGATAACCGGCAGGGTTATTTGTCCGTCCCGGAGATCCTGTCCAAGGGGTTTGCCAAAGCGCTTGGGGTCACCCTTAAAGTCAAGGATATCGTCCTGTATCTGGAAGGCAAGCCCCAGGTAGTACCCCGCCCGGCGGAGCATCTGCGCCCGTGAGCCCTCAGCACCCATTTCCCTAGCGCCGACATGGAAGGCCAGGCTGAACAGCAGAGCAGTTTTACCGGTTATAACCCGCACATACCGCCTCCTGCTGGGATTCTGAAGCAAGGTAAAAAAACGCTCCCGGTCTTCAGCCTGAAAAAACTCGCTGCGACACATCACCCGCACCATACTGGAGAGCAGCTGCCCGGTCTGGGGCTCTGCACCATGACTCACCAGGGCGAAGGTAAGGCTTAACAGCAGATCTCCCAGAAGAACCGCCTGGCTTGCACCAATCTGCTTCCACACCGCCGGCAATCCCCGGCGCTGGGTTGATCCGTCAATCACATCATCGTGGACCAGGGTGGCAAGATGTAATAGCTCTAGGGATGCTGCGAGAAGATAGATCCGCCGGGGAAGTCCGCCCGGGAAGGCCGGCTGATTTTTCCACTCGAGAATTTCCTGGTGTTCCTTGGCAGAAACCGTCCATCCGCTGCGTTTCAGTCTGGTCAGAAACCCATGATCGTGCCTGAGGATCCTGGACAATTCCGCGGTACCCGGAGCACCCGATTTCTGAGAGGGGTAGCCCGGCGGATACACCTCCGGACCTGACCCCTCTGTTCGCGCACCGAGAATGACCAGCAGGGGCCGCAGAAGTTTACCCCGGGCCGCTGAGAACCCTCGAAGGACCCGGGCGACCTCGGGGGCCTGTCGGGCCTCTTCATCCAGGAGGTAGTCAAGAATGGACTGTACATATGAAAGTTCAGCCTGGATCCACGGCTGTTTACACAGAGAATCCAGGCTGGTAATAGGTTTACTCATGCGGTGATGGTAGCTATTTACGCTTCTTTTTTACAATAGGTTCGCCATCGTAGAGGAAGGTCCGTTGAGCAAGTTTGGTGCTGTTCCAGCGATCCTTCAACCATGGCATAACCCAGTGATCAAGACCGGCCGCATGACCTGCTCCACCCATCATTACGATAGCAATGAAGATAAACCAGAGCTGGTTCCATGCGAACATCCCCGAGAGGGTAAAGACAACACACATCCCGATGGACACAACAGCTGCTGGCCAGGTCAACAATCCCGCCATGAGGGCAAGGCCGATGGCAACCTCTGTTCCGACGATCATTACCTGGAAAAATTGGTAGGGCAGCAGGGCGAAAAGACCGTCCATGAAGGTTTCCCTGAACCAGGTTACCAGAGGAGAATTCCAAGCGAAGATCGGCGCTTCTAAATCCCAGCCCCAGGGCTCGAAACCACCGCTGGCAACATCCGCAACCGTGTCCGTTGCAGTATCCCAGGCTTCACTGGCGGCCGTCGTCGCATCCGCAGCTGCCGAGGAAACTGCGTCCCCAGCCTGGGCCGCTGCATCACCAGCTGCATCCCAGGCCTCGCTGGCAGCAGCCGTGGCATCGGCACCTGCGGTAGCCGTATCTGCGGCTTGTGCCACAGCATCAGCACCCTCTTCCCAGGCTTCGCTGGCTGCGGCGGTTGCATCCGCCGCGGCAGTTGCTGTTCCCCCCGAGGCAGCTGCAGACTTAACCCCAGCCTGTGAAACCCCGGCACTGAACATCCAGCCTGACTTTGAACCAAGCTCAAAGTTAAACCAGCCCTCGCCGATTTTATTAACACCTTCGATGACCCACATCAGCCCAAGCCATAACCGGGCCGGCAGCGCCCAGTACGCGGGAATTTTTGCCGAAGCATGCCCGCCAAGAATCGAACGCTTATTTTTGATCTGGAAGAATTCCTCCTGGAGGTATCCCCAGCAGGCGTTAAAGCCGGCTAATCCCCAGAGGTAATGCAGGTTAATAAAGTGCTTCAACGCCATGGCGAAAAACCCGTAGAGGTTCATCCCCATAACAGAGGCAACACCGTACCGTCCTCCGATGGAAACCATGAATCCATGGTAGTTGGGCTTATAGGTCTTTTTATCTTGTTTACTGATCTCGGCAATGATGTTGTGGGCCGCCACTTCAGCACTCTGCAGGGCGTTTTCTACAATCTGGGGTACAACCTTTTCCTCATGGAGATACCAGATCATGTCCCCTGCGAGAAATACATTAGGGAAATCCACGGATTGCATATTATCGTTTACTAAGATACGGCCCCGTTCACCCACGATATCCCGGTCTTCCTCATCAAAGTGACAGCCGGCCATACCATGAATACCCTCAGGTGTTGCAATAGAACAGGTATCATTGGAAACACGGCCCTTGGTCAAGCCGATCTTTGCGGTAAATTCCGAACCCTGGATACCACAGGTCCATACGAAGGTGTCTGCATCGATGGTGCGTCCATCCTTGAGGGTGTAGGTACCTTCCCCGTCGCCCTTCACAATCGGTGCGTTTAACAGGATTTCTACACCGTGCTTCTCCATATAATTACGGGCTTTTCGCTGGGGTTTATCCGAGAGGATTGGGAGAATTCGATCCTGGGCCTCTATTACCATAATCCGCACCTCATCCTTATCGATGTGGTACTTCCGGCACAGGGTCTCGGACCGTTCAATCAGTTCCCCGACCAGCTCAATTCCGGTGAACCCCGCCCCTGCGACCGCAAAGGTTAGGTGCTTACGCCGCCGCTGCTCGTTGGGCTCCTTGGCTGCTGCCCGGAACATCAGCTCGACATGTTCACGAATTCGGATGGCATCCTCCAGAGACCAGAGAGTAAAGCTGTTCTGCTGAATCCCCTCGATCCCGAAGAATTCCGGATGCCCCCCGGTGCTTAATACGAGATAATCGTAGTGATACTCCGAATCCTCGGATTTTAAGACCTTGGTCTCAAAATCAATGCCCTCGATTTCATCGACAACCACCCTGACCCGGGTACCGCTGAAAATCCGTTTAAAGCTAACCTGAACCGCTTCAGGTTCGGTACGGTGCCCTGCTACCTCATGCAGTTCTGTCATGAGGGTGTGGTAGGGGTTCCGGTCAATGAGAGTTATCTCAACATCCTTATCCTTACGGTATTTCTTGTTGAGGATTTTTGCAGATTCTATTCCTGCGTATCCTCCCCCAAGAATGACTATGCGCGTTTTGGTACTCATTATCTCTCCTTCTACCTGGTAATCCAGAGATTTATTGTCTTTTTATTACAAGTATGATTATCTGTGGATCATGAAACGAATCAAACCCACAGGTATTGTACTACCGATTATATTCTTTGTGGCCGTCTATCTTACCGGCTGCACACAAAATGCCGCTCCGACCTCCCGAACCAGCCTAGACTGGCTGGGAACAACCATCACTATTACGGTCTATGACCGCGTTAATTCCAACACCATGGATGCGGTGTTCTCACGAATTGAAGACATTCATACAAAAATGAGCCTCCAATTGCCGACCAGCGAGATCTCCAGGATAAATGCCGCCGCCGGAGATTCCCCGGTTTCGGTATCGCCGGACACCTACTATGTGATCCAAAGGGCTATGGAGATCGCCGAAGCCTCCCAGGGAGCCTTTGATCCGACCATCGGGCCCCTGGTAAGTCTCTGGGACATTACCGGTACCCCGTACCTACCAACCCAGGCTGAACTTGATGAACTCATTCCCTTGGTAAACTACCGGTTGGTTGAACTCAGCCCGGAAAACCGCTCGGTGTATCTACCCCTTCAGGGTATGAAACTTGACCTGGGTGCAATAGCCAAGGGCTATGCTGCAGATGAATCCGCCTCCATCCTCCGAGATGCAGGAGTTGAACACGCTATTCTGGATCTCGGGGGTAACATTGTAGTCATGGGGAATAAACCCGACGACTCACCGTGGCGCGTAGGCATTCAAAACCCCTTCTCTCCCAGAGGATCTCATCTGGCCATCTATGCTGCCAAGAATCAGACCCTGGTCAGTTCCGGTATGTACGAACGGTTTTTCATCCAGGATGGGATCCGGTACCATCACATCCTCGATCCTTCCACAGGGTTTCCCGCGGAAGCCGGTATCGCCGGTGTTACCATTATCAGCGACTCATCAATCCTTGCCGATGCTCTTTCAACTGCATCCTTTGTTCTCGGGGTAGAGAAGGGTATGAACCTTATTTCCCGTTACCCGGGTGTTGAAGCAATTTTTATTACATACGGTCAGGAAATTATCACCAGTAAATCAATGAATAATCAGCTCAATTATACAGACGAGGACTTTTCTAACACCACCTATTCCGGTACGCGGTAACCTCCCCGACCCTTAATTAACTGCTGCTGCTCTCCCGAAGGAGAACAGCAGCTACCCCGAAGGGTTTATCGCATCTCTCGGACCTTCTGGACCAAACCGGCGAAGTTATTGTAGGCACCGGTTGCTCCGGTAATTACATCGGCCTCACTGACACTCTGATTCGCTACCAGGGCGTCCGCATAGGCTTTATACACCTCTGCAGGATTCTGTCCCCAGCGCTCGGCATATGCAGCATCCTCAGACTTCCGATAGTTGATGGTTCCATCCTCAGCCTTTTTTACCTCATCGTAGGCAACTTCAGCAATCTTATCGTTGCGATAGGTTACTTCCAAATGGGCAATGTATCCCCGGGAATCCGGCTCAGTCTCTACTACGTAGGTATCGTTCATGGGAAGAACAGCGGTAGTTGTATCGCCGGCTTTTGCCTTGGCCAGTGCAGCCTGTGCCAGGGCATTGAAGTTTTCAGTCGAGTGGGTAGCACCGGCAATAACATCGACAGGAGCGCTTTGCTTCTCTACCAGAGCCTTTTCGAGAGCCACGGTAAATTGCTCAGGATTGGTGGTGCCGGTAATTTGGAGCATGCGCTGATTATATCCATCGTCTTCACTCTTCCGAGCTCCGGCTTTATTCACATAATCAAAATCTACCTCGGTGATTTTTCCACCCTCGGTAACAGCAACCTCAACATAGGGCTTCCATCCGTGGCTGTCCAGTGCACTGTACTCAGCACGGTAGGTTACAGCCTCTTCTTGGCCGCAGCCGACGAACAGCAGCAGAGCAGCCGCAACAATAAATAGGGCGATCATGGATTTTCTCATAATCTTCCTCCTTTTGTGATTTCGGTATGGTTTCGGAATAATTCCTGTTAACCAGTGTAATGTGAGAATAAAAAAGTGAAAAGTAGTTTTTGCCTTTTTCTGATATGAATCACAATAAAAAAACAATCTGTTCACAATAAATGCCGGATTATTCCTTTTTTATTGTGAAATAGTAACTTTATTTCGTGTTTTTATGTGTTAATAAGATAATAAATCAGCTTCTTCTGTACTTTCTGTTGTATTATTTGCAGAATCTGCCTCTACCCTGACAAAAAGCTTGTTGGGCAAACAGGCGGTCCATTCATTCTCATGCTCCAGCCAGCCGGCAGCAACACAAACCTGATCCCTGCAGGGGGAAGAAAGTACCCGGACACGGTGGTCATGGATTTCCACCACCGTTTCTCCAATGGGCCCGGTAAATACGAACTCCCCCGGCTGCTCTAAAGAGTAGAGGTAATCCCCGGTTTCAGCCTGAACATGCACCTGCCCTCCCTGATTCGAAGAAGAATATGCCGCCGCCGTAACCCCGAGAAACACGGCCAGGGACACTAAAAAGACAACCCCGTCCAGAAGGGTAATGGTTATACCAAGTCTTCGTATCGTGAACGCCTTCACCCCCTAGGACCTCCGCCTTCTGCTATCCCGAACATAGATGGTTTTCGACAGCCCCGAGGGACTAATCCGTGCATCCACATCAAAGAGCCCGATTGCCCTGATTAGTTCTCCGAGCTTTTGATAGCCGTAGTTCCGGGTGTCAAAGTCCGGAAACTTATTGGTAATCTTTTGTCCCAGGGTTCCCAGGTTGGCCCAGCCGTCATCATCCGCAGAGTCTTCGATGGCATTTCGAATGCTGTTCACCAGCCAGCTGTCCTGGCGCAGATCGTTATTGGAGGCTTTTCGCGGTTTCGGCGTCGTCTCCTTTTCCGTATCCGTCCTCAGGTTCTCGGTATATATAAAACGGTCGCAGGAGCCGACGAAGGATTTTGGGGTCTTTTTCTCCCCAAACCCGTAAACGATCATACCTCCTTCTCTCAGGCGGGCTGCTAAGCGGGTAAAATCGCTATCCGAGCTGACGATACAAAAACCATCCAGGGTATTGGTGTATAACAGATCCATGGCATCAATGATCAGCGCTGAATCCGTGGAGTTCTTTCCCGTGGTGTAACTAAATTGCTGGATGGGTTGAATCCCGTACTGTAGGAGGGTTTCCTTCCAGCCCTTGAGGTTTGGACTCGTCCAGTCGCCGTAAATCCGCTTTACGCTGGCAACGCCAAGATTTGCCACCTCTTCCAGTAGCCCCTCAATGATTGCCGAAGGGGCATTATCGGCATCAATGAGCACCGCAAGGCGGCGTTGATTCTCTGAACTCATGTCATCCTCCCTGTGGTAAGTTTCAATGCCAGACGCTGGCGTTCACGGCTGGATAAGCCGCTGTGTTCCAGGGCCGACTGCAGCGCCCCGGGCACGGAGGCATCAGAATCCCCTTTAATCCCAACAAGCTCCTGCAGTATCGCGAACTCCTTGGCAGAGAAGGTTACCGCTCCAAGCCGGTGGGTTGAAAAACTCTCGCAGGCCATGGGTACAACGGTTTTAGCAATCTCGAACATGGTTTGGGCATAGGCGCGGATCTCGTACTGGGCATGATTGTCCATACGCAGCCGGAGGAAGTGAAAGAGGTTATGGAGATCTATCTGCCAGTACCATTCAGTATACATGGAAAGCGGCAGGTTTATCCGGGCCAGCTCCCGGGCCAGCCCCTGATCAATGAGGGCCTGATACGCCTGGTAGGCTGCCCCCTGTTGGGATTCCAAACTTTGCCGGATCCGCTCCTGAACCTCCGGGGGGACCGGCTCATCGCTGCGGCCCTGTTTATTGTCCTCACTCTGCAAAGAAATATGTTCGCCCCTGGGCAGGTAAAACTCATCCTTCATAATACTGTAACGGCCGCTGATCTCATTCAGCCGGGCGGTACGGTGACGGACCCATTGCCGGGCTACAAATACCGGCATCTTGGCATGAAAGGTCAGCACCACCTGCTCAAAGGGGCTGGTATGTTCATTACGCAGCAGATAATCAATGAGTCCCTGGTCCTGCCGGTAGCTTTTTGTGCCCTCGCCGTAACTTACCCGGGCGGCTTGGACGATCCGTTGATCCGAGCCCAGGTAGTCAACCAGGCGTATAAAACCCTTATCAAGAACGGGGTATTCCTTATCAAGTATGGCTTCGGCTTCAGGAACCAGAGTATGAGCCATGATGTTCTCCTTATGTGTTGATAGATGGTTAATCTAGGATGATTCTACTGCCAGTGTATCTCATAGACGGCATTACTGCCAGAAGCAGCCCATCCTGCGGACCCCTGGCTGAGGCTGATCCCGGTGCATGGCTTTGATAGTGCACATAAGAATGTACACCGCCCAAGATATGGCCGCTCCATCTACGGGTCACACAACCGGCTGGGTCGTCAGCACCGGATGTTACAACCCTTTGCGTACTACCCCTGGCGTGTAACCTACATCCGCCAGACTCCAACCCTTCGTGGGGAGGAGCTCCAGGCATAATAACCTTGGCTTGTTGTAAGGCTGGACGCTGCCCTTCCCTGGGGCATTCCCATGAGAGCCTACCAGGGAGTCCGATCGCGCTTCAATGCATGCCTCAGAAGGCTTTGAACCTGTTCCAGGCGGTTCCGGTAGAAGGTGCGCCATTCTTCTCGGAGATTTTTATCCTGGGTTAGATCCCTGAGCAGGTTCACGAAGGTTCCTTGTTCGGCGGAGGGGCCTGTACGGACGTTTTTAGTACTGATGAGGATTGCCTGAGGCATGTCCATGGTGATTTCCGGTGAATACTGCCCTGGCCGGTATCGGCGATGGACCCGAACCCGAAGCAGCACGGAATCCCCGGTAAAGGCCCGGTTGACCGCCCAATCCCCGGGGCCGAGAAACCAGGTCTGTCCGGAAACAAAGTTGCCTAGGGAGGGCATGATTACTCCCCGGATCCTGGGAAGATAGGGATCGTCTGCTTCCGGATATCCCGGGGTAACATCAGCAGGGGGCGGGGCATATTGAACCTCCCAGGGCTGTAATACGTGGGGATGGTGTCCCCAGACGATATCCGCACCTGCCTCATAGAGTTGGCGCATAAAAGCCATTTTCCGTTCCTGAGGCTGGGTCACATATTCAGTACCCCCATGGTAGGACAGGATAAAGAGGTCAAACCGGGGGCGGTGCTCCCGGATTAAGGAAAGCAGGGCACGTTCTGCCTCAGCATCCCAATAGGGAACCATGTAGGTTCGTTCATGCCCCTTCCACTCATTGATAAACGCGGTAACCGATAAAAACCCGATGGTCCAGTCCCAGTGGCGGATCTCGGTAATGCCCATGGCTTCCTGTTCATGCCTCCGAATACCCGAGCTATGTACCCGGCCGGGATAGGTGCGCTGCAATCTCTGAACCGAGAGCAGGGTTTGCAGGGCGCTCCAGGAACCATGGTCGTTGGTGTGGTTATTCGCCAGGCTGAAGACATCAAAACCGGCTAGTACCGCTTCCTCCACATAGGGAATGCGTACATTAAAAAAGGGAAAGGTCTGGTAGGCTTTAAAGGGATCCACCACGGTTTCCAGGTTAACAAAACTGAGATCATCCCTATGAAGCAGCTCTCCCAGCCCGGCATAGATGTCTGAAAAATCTGACATGCGAAACGAGGGGGCATGAGCCATGAGATCCCCAGCGAAGGTCAGTACCAGGGAATCACCGGTGGTCTGGGCGGATAGGTGGGCCCCAGCCGGAAGGTACAAGAAGAAGGGAATCAAAATGAATGGGAAGGTATGCCTTTTTTTCATGGGGGTAGTATCATATAGCCTATGAATCTCTCGAATGCACAGGTAACTATACACGGCTTTTTCTGGTTCCGGAAACTAAAAACCGTTTTTTTTCTTTTTGTGATGGTGATTTTCCCCATTTTGATACTTCCAGCCCAGAATCCCCAGGTACTACCCCTGGACTACCATCAGACCGAAGACGGCAGGGTCATTTTTTATACGACCAACACCCTGATCAGCCAGGCCTATCTCTTTGTCGATTTTCCTCAGCTTCGAAACATGGAAGCCTCTGTGGAGTTACCCTACCGGCTGGGGGTTACTCCGGATCAGACCGGTAACCCCCGGAACGTCCCCCTTCCCGAGGGGTGGCAGCCCGGACAACGTGATCTCATACTGTTTTCCCTCGAACCCAGGGATCCCGGAACAGGTCGGGGATATTCCACCAGTTTCCAGGTCCGGTACCGAAGTGCCTGGGGAAACCCCGATACCGTAACACCCGACGGATTTTCTTACTGGCTGCCCTACGAACACGGAACCAAACATCAATTAACCCAGGGATTCAACGGCAATTTCACCCACTTCGGCGAGAACCAGTTTGCCCTGGATTTTGATTTGGATACGGGTACCCCTGTTCATGCAGCCCGGGCTGGCATAGTCATTGAGGTTAAGGAGGATTCGAACCGCGGAGGCAGTAGTGCCGCGTATTCCCAGGATGCAAACTTTATCCTCATCGCACATCAAGACGGAACCTTTGGGAATTACGTCCATCTGCAACCCGGAGGCTCTCTGGTTGAACCGGGAGACAGGATTGAGGCAGGGGATCACATCGGATTTTCCGGAAACACGGGTCGTTCATCAGGTCCTCATTTGCATTTTGATGTTCGGATTCCGACCCATGAGGGGCGCATGATTTCTATTCCAATTGAACTACGCGGTCGAAATGGTATACCCGAAGAGCCCCGAGAAGGACGTTTTTACTACGCCTACCACCCCGGAGGTCCAGCCTTTGAGGCCGTTTTCGGCTCGGAACTCAGTAACCAGGATTATGAAGACCATACGGCATCAATTGCAGCCACGGATACCATTACATTCCGAACCGAAGAGGTAGACAGTACGATTATTGTATTTCTCCAAAACGGCTTTGCAGAGCCCCAGTATGTGGAGGTTCAACTGGGACTAACGAATATGACAAGCACCCAAGGCAGGTCGGTTTCTCTGGAGGTTCCAGGGACAACCGAGGTGTTTCTCACTATCCTGCGGCCCAACCCCGGGGTTTCTCGGGCAGCTTACCGATTCCAGTACCGTTACTCTCCCCGATGAAAGGCAGCGGCGTAGTCTTCCAGGTACATGTCATAGATCTTCTGGATCATCCGGATTCCCGGGTGGAGGGGCATTTCTATGGTCCCTGGCAGATGGTGGAGGGGTTCGGGATTCAGGGCGTGCCGGGGTCCTTGATAGCCTTCTTGGCCGAGGGGATTCATGATCCGGGAGATGGGCATTATCTTCGTTGAGGTGCTGGAAACCCAAAGACTGATTGTTCCTGAAGCCAAATTCTCCAGGGAAAGGGGCTTCTCAACACATGCAATACCATGGTTCTTCAGGGCGGTGATAATAGTCCGCCGAGTAATGCCCTCGAGGACCGTTGTACCCGGAGGCGTATACACTACCGGCGGGAGCTCCGTGGTGCTCCCACTCCTGTCCATCGGCAGAAAAAAGATATTCGTCCTTGTCCCCTCCGTCACCTCCCGTCGATGATTAACCAATAATGCGTCATAACAGTCCATTTCTTGTGCTTGGCGAAAAGCCAGAGTACTCATGAGCATGGATAGACTCTTGGCCTGGGGAAAGTGGCGTTCCCCCATGTAGAGGGATGCCGTTCCCCCATGTTTTAGCTGCCGCCGGTCCGGGTACAAGGGATTGGTCAGAAATGCATACACATCCCCGGGTCTTCCCGTGTGGCCCACCAGAATAACCTTGATATTCCAGCTGCCCGGCTGGGAATTGCTCTGGGACTGGCCCCATGCCATAAGGTCCCGCAATCCTTGAACTAGTTGGCCGGGCTTGAGTTCATGGCGGATACCAAGTAATTGCGCTGAGTTCATGAGACGTTCTTCATGGAAGTCAGGGAAGAATAACACCCCGTTTCGAACCTTTAGGGTCTCATATACCCCGTACCCGTAGGCAACATCGATGTCTGCCAATGAAACCCGGGCCTCTTCATCAGCAACCAGTCTGTTATTCAGTAGTATTCGGCTTTCTCTCACATTCAAATCCCTTCAATCCTGTATGTAGTACTTCCTGGGCAAAGACTGTAAACACCCCTGTGGAGAAGTGAAGTGTTCTGATTCCGCCCCATTGGTCGGGTCGAAGGAGGGGAATGCTCCATGCCTTTGCGCACTATCAACTCATTCCTGTGTTGCCTTGGGGGGTTTCCGCCGAACACTGAACTCCTGACGGTTTATCGCTTTTTTTGCCCGTTTCGTCTGCCGGAGCGATTGGTAGCGCGCCCATTGGGATTCCAGGGGCGGCTCGTTGGGGCCGGGTTGAATTCGAGTATAGCTCCCGTCGGGCTGTAACTCATAGGCCTGCTGGTTGTCCCCTAGGCAGAGATCCAGGCTTTCACGTAGGCGTTGCTTCAATTCCGGCTGCTCAATGGGAAACATGAGTTCAACCCGGCGTTCCAGGTTCCGAGGCATCCAATCCGCGCTGGACAGGTAGTACTCACCATCCCCGCCGTTTCCGACGAAAAGCGCCCGGGTATGTTCGAGATAGCGGTCTACAATGCTGCTAACCCGGATGTTCTCACTCTGCCCCGGTACCCCGGGTACCAACATACAAATGCCCCGGATATTCAGGAAAATTCGCACATGGTGGTTGTTTGCCCGATAGAGAGCCTCAATGATATCCACATCTGCAAGGGCGTTGAGTTTCGCGATGATTAACCCGGGCACCTCCGGAGACGATTTCTGAATCTCCCGATGAATCAGCTCCAGCAAACGCGGTTTTA
This sequence comes from Spirochaeta lutea, assembly GCF_000758165.1. Classification (NCBI taxonomy): domain Bacteria; kingdom Pseudomonadati; phylum Spirochaetota; class Spirochaetia; order Spirochaetales; family Spirochaetaceae; genus Spirochaeta; species Spirochaeta lutea. The sequence goes on from NZ_JNUP01000064.1 coordinate 111,860, forward strand.
AAACATGGGGGGCCATCAAGAGTTTTGTGAGGTTAGGTATCGCCGAGTATCCGGTTATGGCATTGAAAAAGAGGCCCGCCTCGTAACAGAGATCGTCCCGGCTGGTTAGAATACTCATATCTGTGTAGAGTTTAGCGGTTTTATCGTTATAGTTCCCGGTTCCCAGATGCAAGTAGCGTTTGATCCCGAAGCTCTCTTTCCGGACCACCAGCATGGCTTTAGCATGAACCTTCAGCTGGGCAATTCCATAAATAACGATGACCCCTGCCTGTTCCAACCGCTCAGCCCAGGAGATGTTTCGCTGTTCATCAAAGCGGGCCTTTAGCTCAACCAAAACCGTCACCTGCTTCCCGTTCTGTGCAGCCCGTTGGAGGGCTCGGACAATGGGTGAGTTACCGCTGGTTCGATAGAGAGTCATTTTTATCGCGAGTACCTGGGGGTCCTCTGCCGCTTCTTCAACCATCCGGATGACCGGGTTGAAGCTCTCGAAGGGATGGTGCAGCAATACATCACCCCGTTTCAGCTGCTCAAAAACCGATTCATCCTCGGGTATCAGGGTGGAATCCATGGGGGGCCAGCCTTCAATTTTCAGATGGTCAAAGCCCGGAAGGGCTACGATAGCCATGAGGCTGTTGAGTTCCAAGGGTTCGGGCACCGAGTACACCTCCCGGTCGCTCAACCCCAGACTGCTTCGAAGAATTTCTCTCAGCCGGTCGCTGGTATTGCCAACGGTCATACGTACTGCCATGCTCTTATCCCGATTGTTCAATACCTGTTCCATGGCCTCAACAAAGTCTTCATCACGGCTCTCATCAACACCGAAATCTGCATCCCGGGTAACACGGAAGACCAGGTGCTCAGTAATATCGTATCCGGGGAACAGGGTATGGGCAAACTCCTCGATAAGGGTTTCCAGGAGTACAAAGCTTCGATGATCTCCGCGGTCTGGGAGAAACACCACCCGGTCCAGACTGGAGGGAATTTGTACGATTGCAAGGTGATCTTCCTGGTCCTCGGGCCGGATCAATTGAACGCCCTGGGTTGCATGCAGTAAAAACGCCACCTGGAGCCGCAAATTTGCACCCCGGAGGGTTGGATCCTCAACATTCATCCGCACCGGTGTCAGCAGGGGAAAAACCTGATTCGTGAAGAAGCTCTTTGCATAACTCCGTTGTTCCGGGTCCAGATCCTGGTACTGCACCTTATGCTCCAGCCCCTGGACCGTCAGTTTAGGGAATACATCGTGTAACAGGCATTCGTACTGGGCCTGAACCAGTTCTCTAACCGTATCCGAACATGCCTTCAGCTGGGCCTCGGGACTCATTCGGCTAGGACAGGTCGTATAGTTTCCATTTAAATACTGGCGCTTCAAACTCGCCATTCTAACCATGAAAAACTCATCCAGGTTGGCACTCACGATCGCGAGGAATTTAAGGCGCTCCAGTAACGGTTTGTCCTTACGCTGAGCCTCGGAAAGCACCCGGCGGTTAAACTCCAACCAGCTGAGTTCTCTATTAAAAAACCGTTGAAACGTAGTACTCATATCTTACCTATTCCTGCTCCAGGACAATCCTGTATCCAAAGATCTCTTCGAAAAGGCTGCCCTTTCTACTGAGACCGTATCGTTCTACCGCGAGATCACCCCTAAAGGGTACCCTGAGGATCAAATCACCATCAACAATAGTACAAACCACCGAGGAAATCTGCTGGTTATGGTTCCGGTCCAGGGCATCAGCTACCCGGAGGATTGAACTGAGTTTCATAACGATGAGCCGTTCATCCCGGGCCAGACTGGAGTACTCAAAATGATTATTACTCGGTTTGGTAGTCCGATGGTACCGTACGATATTCGAGATAATTTGTATATCGTTCTTCGATAATCCGAAGATCTCCGAATGCTGCACGATGTACTGCCCATGTTTATGGTGCCCGCTGGGATTAATGAAGTACCCGATATCATGGAGAATCCCCGCCACTTCGAGGTATAGACGCTCCCGTTTTCCTAACCCGTGCTCAGCCACCAACTGATCAAAGAGCTGGAGAGCAAGCCCGGTTACATGCTGGCTATGCTTTTCATCCGAATGGTATTTCTTACCCAAACTTTGGGCGCTCGCCACTACCTGACTGGCAAACTGTGGATTCAGGTTGTTATCATGACCCAGGGCATACCGGAGCAAAACCCCTTCCCGAATACTGACATTGGGCACGATAATAATCTCCGCATTGGTTTCTTCCAAGAAGATTTTATATACCGTCAACGCGGGCTGCAGGTTTTCTGCCTCATGGTAGGTTATCCCTAGGCTTCTCACGATCTCTTCCACCGACCATCTCTGCAACTGAGCTACGAAATTGACAAAATCATTACGTTCAATAATCCAATACGCCTCACCCTGGGACGTCCCGACGTTATGGGCGGCTATCCGGGCATCTCCGCCGACCATCACAAAATATCTGAGCCGTCCGATGGAGGTTTCCGCATCAATCCCGTCCATGGTCACCCGAAACTGCTCACGGATATACTCCTCAAAGGGGAACTCGCCGCCGGACTGTGAGACCGTTGGAGCCATCTGTTGTTCGATACGGATGGTTCCCATCTTCAGGCTATGGGTGGCCGCCATCTTTCCACGCTTTAAAACCATTACTTCAATGGATCCACCGCCAACTTCCAGGATAAGCGAATTGGCCTTAGAGAAGGACCCATACATTCCGTCTACGGAGTGTTGCACAGCAATATAGGTCAAATGGTTCTCTTCAACCCCTTCCACCACCCTAACCTTTAGGCCCGTCTTCATAAGAACCCGGTCGATAAAGGTATCCCGGTTCCGGGCCTCCCGGATTGCACTGGTAGCGATAACGAAAATATCCTCTTCTCCAACCTGCCAGCCCTTCATGAGTTCCACAAATCCGGACAAAATGGTGATAGCCTGGAGGATGGTATCCCGTTTTATAACCCGGGTCATAAAAACATCCCGCCCGAGGCGAACAGGACGGTTCGCCCGGTCCACCCGTTGGTAGGTTCCGTCTGCTAACACCTCAATCACCACCAACCGAATAGCAGTTGACCCTATATCAATCACCGCCACCAGACGCGGTTTTCCCAGAAATACATCCTGGCGTCGTTTTTGTTTCATAATGCTACACCACTTCCCATCTTCCTAGAGTATAACCAGGAACCAGTACCCTTGTCGCCGTATGCCTTCCCTGGGTACATTGTGCCCATGGATACACCCCAACATCCAACCCAGCAAAAACCGGAACCACAAGGAACACCCCATACCACCGGGGCAATCATCGGCCGGTTCATGCCCCCCCATAATGGGCACCGCTACCTCATCGATTTTGCCCAGGGTTTCGTGGATCACCTCACCGTATTCCTCTGCTCTCTGCCCGATGAGCCCATTCCCGGTGAGCTGCGGGAGCGGTGGATGCAGGAGCTTTTCCCCCAGGTAACCCTCGTCCACTTTACTCAAGCCATTCCTGAGGCCCACCGTGACAATCCCCACAGCCCAAGCATCTGGGCACAGGCGATGAAACCCCATCTGCCCCAATCCACCGACTACCTTTTTGCCAGCGAATCCTACGGCGAAAACCTCGCCAAGGCCTTGGGGGCTCGATTTATTCCAGTCGATCCTAGTCGTAATCAGATTGCTGTATCCGCTAGTCTGATTCGGAAAAGCCCCCTCGCCTACTGGAGCTACATTCCCCCTCCCGTACGGCCCTATTTTGTCCGACGGATCTTAGTGATAGCCGGCTCGAAAAGCGAGGATATTGCCCAACACCTCTCCGAGGTATTCTCCACCGTATACCTTCCTCATTATACCAGTAGATCGTTACAAAACCATGAACTGGAATCCATCCACGCCGCCCAGTGGTACGCCCTATCCCGGCAGGCAAACCGACTCATCTTCTACCCCCAAAACCCGAATTCCAGTCAGCACTCCACCCTGGCCATTACCCCCCCCGGCCTTCCGGAACCTCACCTTATTCTGGTATTCGAACAGGGCCTTTCATCCGGCGACCTGCACGCCCTCAAAACAAAGACCTCCGACATGAATCTACCCATCCACTACTTCGATAAGGCGGTCGGTATAAATCTGGAGGTTCTCAAGCATAGAATACTTGCGGAATTCCACCAATGGGGATTAGACTCTCTTTAAATGGGTATATCTGAAATCATCTGGTTAGTTCTCGGCTTAGGTCTCATCCTCTCAGAGTTCGCTCTTCCCGGATTTGTCATCTTCTTCTTCGGCACCGGGGCCCTTCTCACTGGGCTTCTAACCTGGCTCATCCCCGGTCTGGGCAGCAACCTGCTTCTTCAAATCATCCTGTGGCTTGGTACCTCGGCATTATCCCTGGGGTTCCTGCGGAAAAAACTATCCTCGGTCTTTAAGGGGACTCTTTTAGGTGATTCCAAGGCCCCACAGCTCGAATCCGATGCAGATTCGGGACAGACAGCCACGGTGGTTCAGGACATCTCCCCGGAAAAAGCCGGGAGAATAAGTCTTCATGGGACCACCTGGACAGCTAAGAGTTTCGATGAGCACTTCCAGAAGGGCGAGACCGTAGAGATTCTCAAGAAGGAAGGCATGACCTACTGGGTAACCCGTAGCCTCATCTAAGCAAAACCCGCTGAATCTGAATATCTCCCCATCCGGGGGGTACAACAAGCACAACCAAATAAAAGGAGAAGCCTATGGATCTAGTAACAAGCTGGATTTTGGCCGGCGGTTTACTCGTACTGTTCTTTATTGTCTTCTTTAAGATGATTCGAATAGTACCCGAACAACAGGCCTGGATTGTAGAATTTCTAGGTAAATATCAAAGAAGCCTTGGACCCGGATTTCACCTCGTAATCCCCTTCGTACAAAAGATTTCCTACAAGCAAATCCTCAAAGAAGAGGTCATCGATGTTCCCCCCCAAGTCTGCATTACCAGGGATAACGTCCAGGTTACGGTAGACGGAGTCCTCTACCTAAAGGTGATCGACCCTGCAAAGGCTGGATACGGCATCGACGATTACCGCTTTGCTACCAAGCAGCTGGCTCAAACCACCATGCGTTCGGAAATCGGTAAAATTGAACTCGATAACACCTTCAGCGAGCGGAACCGCATTAACGAGGCCATCGTTCAGGCCGTGGATGAGGCCTCTGATCCCTGGGGTATCAAGGTCACCCGCTACGAAATCAAGGATATTACCCCGACCCAAACCGTTGAGGAAGCCATGGAACAACAGGTCCGGGCAGAACGCGAAAAGCGTGCGGAGATCTTAACCTCAGAGGGTGAACGGGAAAGCCGGATCAATGTCTCCGAAGGAAACCGGGAAGAATCCATTAACCTGAGTCAGGGGGAACGTCAAAAACGGATCAACGAAGCCGACGGGCGCGCTGAAGCCATGGAGATCCTTGCCAACGCTACCGCCGAAGGGATCAAGGAAGTAGCGGAAGCAATAAATATTCCCAACGGAGAAAAGGCAGTAAAACTCCGTATCGCTGAGCAATTCATTGACCAGCTACGGACGATTCTCAGCGAGGCAGAAACCAGCGTACTACCCCACGACTTAGCACAGCTGCAAGGGGTCATCGGCACATTGTTTAACGGAAATCAATCTGGCCAGACGGCCAAATCAGGTGCCGGCAAAGGTGGACCGACCTCGGGAATTAAGGGAGGTAACGCATGATTAACCCGGTAATTATTGTACTCGGATTATTTGGTTTTGTAGTTCTGGTCTCCATTTTGCGGAGCATCAGAATCGTCCCTGCCCAACAAGCCCAGATTGTGGAGCGCCTTGGTAAGTATGCCGGCACCCTGCAAAGCGGGTTCCACATCCTTGTTCCCTTCATCGACAAGGTCCGGTATCACCACAGTCTAAAAGAACAAGCAGTGGATGTTCCGGTACAAACCTGTTTTACCCACGACAACGTAAAAATTCAGGTCGACGGAGTGTTGTATTACCGTGTCGTCGATCCAAAAAAAGCCAGCTACGGTATCACCAACTTCCAGCAGGGAACCGTTCAGCTGGCCCAAACAACCATGCGGTCTGTCATTGGGAAGCTTGAGCTAGACAAGTCTTTTGAAGAACGAGACAATATCAATGCAGCCATCGTCCGCGAGGTGGACGAAGCCTCCGACGAGTGGGGTGTGAAGGTCACCAGGTACGAAATCAAGAACATAGAAGTACCCCGTACCATACTCGGGGCCATGGAAGTTCAGATGAAGGCCGAGCGGGAAAAACGCGCACTCATTGCCCGGTCCCTGGGGGAAAAAGAATCAAAGGTAAACTACTCCCAAGGTATTATGACCGAGTCAGTCAACCGCTCCGAGGGTGAAAAGCAGAAGATGATTAACGAAGCCGAGGGCCGGGCCGCAGAAATCCGTGCCATTGCCAGGGCAACGGCCACTTCTATTAAGACCCTTGCCCAGGCGATATCGGTCCCTGGTGGTCCAGATGCGGTTAATCTTCAGTTGGCTGAACAGTACATCCACACCCTAAACTCCGTAGCACGGAAGGGAACAAAGGTGGTTCTCCCAATGGATCTAACCGATATGGAAGGAACCATGGAGACTCTAAAAAAACTCACCAAAAATTAGTAGCATAATAAAACTGCTCAGGACACCCCGAGGTGTCCTGAGCCTATTCTAAAAAGCCTTTCAGTTTTTGATGCTCTGGAAAAATTAAAACCAGTGAGGTTCAATCAATACCCTCTGTTGCATGAACCATGGGTCGGACTAAAACCAGAAAACCAATTCTTGGAGATGATCTCCTGTTCTCCAATCATTGGGGATACCCAGGGCTATCGACGCTAAACCATGGATTACTGACCATCCCCCACCAGGAGCTTTTTTACAAAATTTGCAGCGTTTTCCCGCTCGGTAAATCCATGGGCCGCGTAAAATCCCCGGGCATAGGAGGGCATTTCCTTCAAATTATTGAGCATTAGCCGTTTACAACTCTGTGCCTGGGCAAATTGTTCCGCATGAGCCAGTAGCAGACTGCCGCACCCCCTGCCTCGGTAATCCGGTGATACGAGTAAGTCCGAAATATACAGCTCCCTGCCGGCCATGAGGGGAAAGGGGATCATATGAACGCCAATGTACCCGACCACCGACTCCCCTTCCGCTGCAACAAACACCCTGCTTAACGCCTCTCCGCCGGTTCGGGATAGGGAACCCATGAACTCGAGTTGATCCAGAACCTTCTGGTAATCCTCTTCAGAAAACTCCTTCGCGGTTTCTGCGCGGTACCCTTTTATGAGCCCGCAAATCTGCTGAATATGCTTTTTTTCCAGGGATTCTATCGTTATCGACATTCTAGGGTTTGATCCGTTTCCGGTCCCGGGGGAAGAGGCTAGCCTCCTTCACATTGCTGAGACCAAGAATTTTCTGGGTTATCCGTTCCAGGCCAATGGCAAATCCCCCATGGGGAGGACACCCGTATTTAAAGATATCCGTGTAGCCGCCTAGGCCCTCTTCGGTTAGTCCGAAGCGTGGCAGGGTTTCCAGCAGCATCGGATATTCGTTTATCCGCCTTCCACCGGTAGTGATTTCCAACCCCCTGAATATTAGGTCGAAACTCATGGTTTTTAATCCCTTGGGGTAGGTATAAAAGGGGCGTTTTTTCCGGGGAAACTCATTGATGTACACCAAATCTACCCCGTACTCCTCCATAGCCCATTCACAAATCACCCGCTCAGCCTCGGGATTAATCTCGAAAACCCTCCGTCCCAAACGTTGGGACACAATCTTTTTCGCTTCCTCATGGGCAATTCGGGGTGCTCGAGCTACATCCTCGGGACTCGGTACCCGAGCATCCCATAGCTCGAGAATATCCGAGTGCTCCTCTTGAATCCGGGCGAACATATAGCTCAGAATCCCGGATTCAAGATCCATCAAATCATGTTCATCCTCAATAAACCCCATCTCCACATCGAGGGAAATGTATTCATTGAGATGCCGGGGTGTCTCATGCTTTTCTGCTCGGTAGGCTGCTCCTACCTCGAAGACCCGCTCCATACCGGAGCTTACCATGGCCTGTTTATAAAACTGAGGACTCTGAGCCAGATACACCTTGGTGTCAAAATACTCAACCTCAAAGAGACCTGTTCCACCCTCGGTACCGCTCCCGATGAGTTTGCTGGTTTTGATTTCGGTGAAGTCCTGGTTGTGAAGGTACTCAGCGAAGTAGCGGCAGATCTCGCTCTGCAATGTAAAAATGCTGCGGATCTTGGGATTCCGCAGACTAATCAACCGGTTATCGAGTATTGCCTCAATCCCAAAGTTCTTGGGATCCTGGTTTACCGGGACCGGTAGATCGGGTGCAGCCGTGGCTAAAACCCTGGTCTCTGCAACCAACAACTCGAATCCTGCGGGTGCTTTTACATTTTTTTGGACCCTCCCTGAAACCGATACAACGGTTTCCAGGGTAACATCCACCGATCCTTCATAGACCAGCTGTGCCTGACCGGAACGATCACGAAGAATTACAAAGTTTATACCCCCCAGCTCTCGGATACGGTGTACCCAGCCCTGAAGTGTAATCTCCTGTTCAACATGGTCTGCGATATCTTTTATTAGTACTCTACTCATATCATTTCCTTAAGAACTGCCTGGACCGCCTGAGGTTCTGCTCGGCCGGCAGTAGCTTTCATAACCTGACCCATAAGGAACCCGAAGGGTTTGGGATCGCCTGCTCTAATCTGCTCAATAGCCTTGGAATGTTCCTGAAGGATCGGCTCGATAATGGCAGCAATTTCCTTCGGATCGGTTATCTGTTCCAATCCCTTGTCCTTCATAACCTGTTCAGGATCCACATCCTCTTCGAACACAATATCCAGGATCTGTTTCGCAATCTTGCCGTGGATTTTCCCCGATGCCAACAGGGTCAATAATTGATGAAACCTGGGTGGGGTTAGAACCGAATTGGAAGCCTGCACCCCGTACCGGTTAAGCAGCTTTTGAACATCCCCTGAGAGCCAGGTTGCCAGGGCGACCGGATCCGAGCCTAGGGCGATGATCTCCTCAAAATAATCAGCGGTACTGCGCTCCTCACAGATTTGCTCAGCCTGCTGCTCGTGTATCCCGTAGTCATTGATGAGCCGAAGCTTTCTTGCCAGGGGCAATTCGCATAACCGCTCCTCAATTCGAGTCAGAAACGGCTGATCGGTTACAAAGGGGGGTAAATCGGGTTCAGGGAAATACCGGTAATCATTGGCATTTTCCTTACTACGCATAACCACGGTCTGATCACGGTTCTCGTTCCATAACCGTGTTTCCTGTACCACCGTGCCTCCCTCTTCCAGGATTTCAGATTGACGGTCAATCTCATAATTCAGACCAAGGCGGACAAACCGGCTGGAGTTCAGGTTTTTAATTTCCACCTTACGGCCAAGGCCATGCCCCTTCAAGTTGAGGGAGATATTCGCATCGCATCTCATGGATCCTTCATCCATATTTCCGTCGCTCACTCCTAAATACCGCACGATCCTTCGTAGCTCATGCATGAGAATCTCTGCTTCCTCCCCTAGACTCATGTCGGGTTCGGTGACTATCTCTAACAGCGGTGTTCCGGTTCGGTTGTAATCCACCAGTGACATATCCCCAGCATGGATCATCTTTCCGGCATCCTCTTCGAGATGGCATTCATGGATGCGAACACGTTTAACCTGGCCATCCACTTGGATATCAATGTATCCATTTGTACCCAAGGGGGCATCAAACTGGCTGATTTGGTAGTTCTTCGGTAAATCCGGGTAAAAATAGTTCTTTCGTTCAAACATGGTCCGGGGGGTTAGGGTACAGTTCAGCGCTCTGGCCACCAGATACGCCTTTTCCATGGCTTCGGCATTCAGACTTGGTAAGCTCCCGGGCAGCCCCATACAAACAGGGCAGATATTGGTATTAGGCTCATCTCCGAAGTTATTTTTGCATGAGCAGAAAACCTTTGATTCCGTGGTTAGCTGCACATGAATTTCTAGACCTACAAAACTATCATACTTTGTTTGATACCTCATACTGCTCCTCCCGATCCAGCCATGGTGTAGGGATGGGGGGTATGGGGTGAATACTGTACTGGCAACAGCTCCGATAGCCGTCTTGCCACATCCATCAGTCTCTCTTCCCCGAAATACGGACCCATACACTGGATTCCCGTTGGCAGGCCCTGATGAACCCCGGTGGGAATCGCCAGGGCAGGCATACCCGTGAGGTTCGCTGCTGTGGTGAATTTATCTGCAACTTTCTGCTGAAAGGGATCCAGGCCACCCTCCCCATGTTTAAATGCCTGGGTGGGATACACCGGCATAATGATTGCGTCTACCTTTGAGAAAATACGTTCAAAATCCATCCGAATGGCAGTTCGAATTTTTTGAGCCCGGTGATAAAACTGGTCTTGAAATCCGCTCCGGAGGACGTAGGTTCCGAGAAGGATCCGGAGCTTCACCTCATCACCGAATCCCTCATCTCGGCTCTTTCTGATGAGCTCTTCCGGATTTTCAGCAAAAATCGGCCGATGGCCGTATCGGATGCCGTTGAACCGTGCAAGGTTGGCACTTGCTTCGGCGGTAGCGATGGTGTAGTAGGCTGGTACGGCATATTCAAGCATGGGCAGGGAGATCTCCTCCACCGTATAACCAAGCTGCTCCAGAGCTTTCCGGGAATTCCCGTACGCCTCGGCTACACCGGGATCAAGGCCTAAATCGCCTACCAGCATTCCAATGGTCCGCCCCGCGGTTTTGGTTTCCCGGACATGAGAATCATCCCAAACTAGACTGGTCTGATCCCGCGGGTCCACTCCCCGCATCGTCCGGAAACACTGCTCTAAAAGGTCAATGTCGAGACTGGTGATTCCAATGACCTCCAAACTGGACGCATAGGCAACCAGACCATAGCGGCTCACAGCCCCGTAGGTAGGTTTCAAGCCGTACACACCGCAAAAATTCGCCGGTTGCCGTACAGAGCCCCCGGTATCGCTGCCAAGAGCCAGGGGTACGAGTCCGGCAGCAACCGATGATGCGGAACCGCCGGAACTGCCCCCGGCGACAAACTCGGAATTCCAGGGGTTATTGGTGTTCATTAATGCGGAATTATCGGTGGATGATCCCATCCCGAATTCATCCAGGTTGGTTTTTCCCACTGGCACGGCCCCTTGGGTAATGAGGCGTTCCACAGCGGTGGCTGTGTAGGGGCTTACAAAGGTGGAAAGCATCTTACTTCCGCAGGTTAGTTTGAAGTTTTTGAGGGCGATGTTGTCTTTAATTGCGAAGGGAATATTCTTTAGAAGGGGCTCGGAATCGGAAACTTCTGTTTTTTTCTGGGTCTGGGCGGTCATCAGCCCCCGGGCGGGATCGAATTCCAGAAACGATCCGAGGGTTTGATCCTTTTCACGTACCCATTGGGCATACGAACGCCCTCCAGCCTCAGAAAGGACACTACTCCAGTGCTTTTGTTGTTCCATGTGTATCTCACTATGTCTAACGAATGGTTAGGTGTCGTCCACCTGCTCCTTGATCGACGACGTTTTATGTGCTGCTTGTAATGATAAAATAGGGTTGCAGTTGTATTAATTTTTACAGCACGTTGGGAATACAGATAAAACGATCTTCAAGATCAGGAGCCTGTTCCAGAATATCGTCGGCCAGGTCTGAGGTATTATTATTGTCCGGCCGGAGCCGGTTCGTTTTAAGCATTGCATGGGTGGTCGGCTCCAACCCCTCGACAGAGACTTCCATCATTTTTTCGAAGTAGGAAACCATTTGGGTAACCTCTTGGGTTAATCGTTCGGTTTCCTCTTCACGGAGCTCAATTTGTGCAAGCTCCGCAGTAACTGTCAGTTCACGCTTCTCCATAGTCTCACTGTTTACAACGCCCCTGGGGTACTGTCAAGGTTCCACCCTCCCGATTCACCGAATTAGGGTTCGGGAAAGCAAGGACCATGATTTGACGGATTAAAAAATATGAAATAAATTAGGGTCGGCGAGTTCAAAAACAAGATGCCTATGGTATACTTATAGTTCTATATATAAAGAGAATAATCGATGGTCATCAATGTAACCGAGCATCGATGATAGAATTCAATGGTACGTTACTATACCCCGGTGTTCATTCGTAAAATTTAGGCGGGAACAGAATACCGCCGCTGGTATAACGTTAGCAGGTATACATAATTCTCCAACGTTCCAGAACCGAATAAGTCATCTCACGGCTTTTCGGCTTGGGTTGTAGGATTTATCATAGATTGCTGCGTAGCGGGTATAAGATAAGGAGTTTTCGTGGCGAAAAAAGACTTTCCTGGTGTCCACTTTTATGATCAGGACTTCGTCGATGTGTATGACCAAACCTGGGCTTGGATTGAAGAATTCTGGCAGAAGGGTTCAGAAGAAAATGGGTTGCAGCCAAAATTTTTCAACCAGCCAACCGCAGAAACCATTAGCCAAGTCGAAGCCTGTTTCTCCACATTCTTCCTTGTCTACAGTAATAAAATCTACCCCTGCACTCCCCAGCTTGACAATTTTTATGCAAAACAGGAAGAAAATGGTGCAATCAGGAGTGAATACCGGGTTAGCGACGGCTCAGCCTTTTTAACGGACGATAACCCGGAGGGGGTATGTCTACCCTTATTTTCATGGGCTGAGCATAACCTCTTTCATAAAATCGGTAATAAAAAGCGAATCAAAGAAATCATGCCGATCCTTGAGAAACACTTCTCCTGGCTGGAGTCGACCTTTAAGGATGAAAACGGCCTCTACCGCGTACCGCTCTCAGCAACCGGGATGCCGAACAGTCCCCGTAAAAACAGCGTATACTATTGCGATTTCAATATGGTTATGGCAGTGAATGCCATGTATATGGCCGAGCTGGCTGATATTCTCAATGATAAAGAAATCAGCTTTTTTTATAAACGCCATTACTTCTCACTTAAAACGAAAATCAACCAGCTCATGTGGAATGAAGAATCAGGAACCTATTTTGACCTTGATGAGTCCCTTGCCCAGGTTCCGGTAAAACATCTGGGAGCCTTCTGGAGCCTGCTCTGTGAATTGCCCAACGATGCGAAGGCTGAAAAGCTTCTCGACCATCTCAAGAATCCCGATACCTTCGGTACCCCCAACCCCTTTCCTTCCCTTGCCGCTGATGAACCTGAGTTTCACGAAACCGGCAATGGATACCGGGGGTCGGTATTCCCCCACCTGACGTTCATGGTCATAAAGGGGCTTGAGAAGTACGCCGGCTACTCCCTGGCCCGGGAGAGCGCTATCCGCCACCTCTACTATATGCTTGATACCCTTCATCCCGAGGGCAATCGACGGGGTAAGGTATGGGAAGCCTATAAACCGACCAAAGAAGGTCCGGCAGAGTGGCCGGACAACCCAGATTTTCCCCGTGAGCAGTTCATCACCACCGTTAGCCTCTCAACCATAACCCTGATGATAGAGAATGTCATAGGATTGTTTGTTAGCTTGCCCCGAAAAACGGTGGATTGGATCGTCCCGACCCTGGAGGTCATGGGAATTGATAATCTATCCCTAAAACGCAACCTCATAACCATCCTTAGCAACAAATCAAATAGGGGCTGGGAGATCAGGTTAGAGAGCGAAAAATTGTATTACTTTACCATCGATATAATCGGGGATAAGAAAAAGACCCTGCCCATCCCCTCCGGTAAGTGTTCAATGCTCATCGACAAGCTGTAACCAGGGGTCAGATTTTAATTCCGCCTGGAGGGCATACAAGGTTGCAAGGGTTCCTACAGGCGGTACAATTCCGTGGGTCACCCACTGGTTATAAAACCCGGGACTAGACTACTTTCCTTCAATTATTGCAGGCTCTTCAAACATTTGCTTTGAATGAGCCCCGCGCTGGACCAAAAAACAGAACCTCGTTTCTAAGAAATGAGGTTCTGTTCTCTAATTGCCGCGTACTAGGTGCAGACGACTTCTGCACTTGGCTCATCAAGTTATTTTTTTTCTTCGCCTCTGCCCAATACGAGGTCGGTTAATTGCCGGGATAAACTCAGGGCCGGAGGCAGGAGCGGTAGATCCCCGGCAGTATAGAACCCTGCATGGGCTAACTCATCCTCCTGGAGATCCAGTTCTCCCGAGTGATATTCCGCCGTGTATCCCAGCATGAGCCCCTCCGGAAAGGGCCAGGGTTGGCTCTTCCAATAGCGAAGACGGTGTATGCGAATGCCGGTTTCTTCTAAAACCTCACGGTGTACCGCTTCCTCGGCGGATTCGCCGGGTTCGATAAACCCTGCAATCAACCCATAAAAACCATGGGGCCGGTTGGTATGTTTAGCCAAGAGCACTGCAGGCCCCCGATCCGTCGGTCTTGTGATCGCCACGATAATCGCCGGGCTTATTTTTGGATAGTACACCTCGTTACACTGGGTACAGGTTTTTGAAATCTCCCGGGTATTCCAAAGAGTAGCAGCTCCACACCGGCCGCAAAACTGAGAACGTATATGCCAGTGGTACACATGCGCCGCCCGCCCTGCGAACCAAAAAACAGGTTCCTCAATCAGTCCGTACAGCTCACGGAGGGGTATCGCCTGGCCTCCGGGCAGCCTACCGTAGGACTGGGCGACAGAATGGTGGCAGACGAACACCGCCGCAGACCCGAGACTACCCACAGGAACCAGCTCCGACCGGGGAATTGTGAGCCCATGGTAGGCCCAAAACACGCCACCCTCAGGAATAACCACACCGGAATCGGTTACAACCAAAATGAGATCAGCCGGTTGGGGGGTTCCTTCTCCGGGCAGATAATTCTTATCCATAGAATCAGCCTACCCGCTTTAAACGCCCCTTTCAACACTGCTGATCCCCAAGAGGATCGGTCACCGGGAAATCCCCGCACCCAACTCAGTAGAAAGTACGCAAAAGGTTGTAACGTACCCGCTATGCTAACTCGCCGTTCCCGCGTATAGTCAGTGCCTATGAATACTCCCTTCATTGTGTCCGGAGAGTTGCTTGCCCTCGGAACGGCACTGTGCTGGACAATTACCTCCATCATGTTTTCCGAGGCAGGCAGGCGGGTGGGCAGCCTCAATCTCAATCTCATCCGGTTACTCATCGCCTTGGGATTCTTCACCCTGTTCCAGGCTGTCACCGGCGGAGAACTCATCCCATTCTCAGCCCCCCAGCGAATCTGGGCTACTATGGGGATATCGGGCCTCATCGGATTTGTTCTAGGCGACCTGTTCCTGTTTCAAGCCTTTATCCTCATCGGACCACGGTTATCTATGCTGGTCTACTCATCGGTGCCGGTGATTACCCTGGTTCTCGGATGGTTCTTTTTGGGCGAAACCCTGGGGGCCGGTCAGGGCTGGGGAGTCGCTCTTACTCTTGGGGGGATTCTCATGGTAATCGCCCTCAGAAACCGCTCGCCATCAACCGGATCTGGGGAGACAACGCTCCGCGAATTTGTGGTAGGTGTGCTCTGTGCGTTTTTAGGAAGTATCGGCCAAGCCGGGGGGCTCATCGTCGGCAGATTCGGCGCGGGAACAGAGTATTCTGCCTTCGCGGCTACCCAGATCCGTGTCATTGCAGGAATCATCGGTTTTTTGGTGGTGTTTATCCTCACCCGCCGTTGGCGACAGCTCTGGGGAGCCCTGCATAACGCAAAGGCCTACCCCTTCATCGTGGCCGGTTCATTCTTCGGTCCGTTTCTAGGGGTTAGTTTGGGTCTTTGGGCTGCTCAACGTACTCAAACCGGAATAGCAGCCACCCTTATGGCAATTGTCCCGGTGTTGATTGTTATTCCCTCCATCCTCATCTACAAAGAAAAAATCAATCTCGCAGAGATAATCGGTACCGGGATAACCTTGTGGGGGGTCAGTTTTTTGTTATAATCACTGGGTATGTCCGGCCCAAGGCAATCCCCCACCCCCGAAATCTCGGCAATTGTATTTCTCGGTAATCCGGGATCCCAGTACAGTAAAACCCGACATAATGCAGCATGGCAGGTTTGTGACGCTTGGCGTACCGGCCAGTCCTGGGAAAAAAAATTTTCATCCCTCTGGTCAAAAACCTCGGTAGGGGGAAAGGATGTCCTTCTTCAGAAACCGGAAACCTACATGAATAATTCCGGTAGAGCAGTACAAGCCCTCCTGCAGTTTTTTAAGATCCCCCTCCAGTCCTGTCTTGTGGTTCACGATGATCTTGAGCTCCCCTTTGGTACGGTCGGGTTCCAGGCCGGCGGAGGTCTGCAAGGGCACAACGGCCTCAAATCCATAGCTGGGTCCTGCGGAGGGCCCGGCTTCCTTCGCCTTCGAATCGGTATCGGACGACCGGTTCACGGCTCCGTCAGCTCCTTCGTGCTGAGCCGGTTCTCTCGGGAGGAAGAGATTCAATTCCCTCTGGTTGTTGAAACATCCCGTAAACTCCTCGAAGACCTGCTTGGGGGATCCGTGAAGCTGGAAGGTTCCGGTCGAATCAAGCGAGAAATTTGATTCTCTGCATTTCTACCGGGAACCCTGAGGAAATACCGGGCTTTTATACCTTAATCCTGTGCTGGGATGGCCTGGGCGAGCTCCTCGAAAAAGAGCCCTTCATCCCACCTGGAGGGGAGTTCTTGATGCCAGCCCCGTACCATCCATTCATCGTCAATCTCAAGCTGGGGAATGGAAAATTCTCCCGCTTTGGCAACCATATGTTCTCTAGCAGAGGCGTTGGAATCCACATCCACCTCTGAAAACTCCAGACCTTGACGGGTTAGTAATTTTTTAAGCCGATGGCAATCAGAGCACCACGGGGTCGTATAAATCCGGAGCGACCGGGATTTTAAATCATTCCAATTCATGCCAATAGTATACTAAAAATTAGTTCTGCCGCGTAGGGATCGCGCCAAGGTGAGCTTATCCGCATACTCCAAATCACCCCCGACCGGAAGTCCCAGGGCCAGACGAGATACCCGTACCTGAGATTCCTTGAATAAGGTGTGGATGTACAGAGCCGTGGTATCACCCTCCACGGTTGGATTGGTGGCGAGGATGATTTCAGCTACCTCTCCGTTTCGGACCCGCGAAACTAATTTCGCAATATTCAATTGTTCGGGACCAACGCCGTCCAGGGGTGCCAGAACCCCATTGAGCACGTGGTATAAGCCGTTGTACTCATGGCTGGCCTCTAAGACCGCAACATCCTGGGGCTGTTCCACCACACAAATCACCGACTGGTCCCGGCGACGATCGGAACATACACCACAGATATCCTGTTCGGAATAATTCCCGCAAACCCTGCAGGGACGAATGGTCTGCTTCAGGTCGATCATAGCATCTGCGAGACCCTTGGCCACGGCGGCATCACTTTTCAGGATGAAATATGCAATCCGGGTCGCCGATTTTTTTCCAATCCCGGGTAGCTTCGAAAAAAGGGTAATCAGCCGATCAAGGCTTGTCATACCATTCCTTTCAGAAATGGGAAATCGTTACCGAGAGAGCCTGCCTCTTGTTGCAGGCGTTCCTTCAATTTTGCATTTGCATCCCGGAATGCGGCTACAATGAGGTCCTGCAGCATATCCACATCTTCCGGATCTACAGCCTCGGGGCTGATCTTAATTCCGGTCAACTCCATGGTTCCGCTGAGTTCCACTGCAACCATATCTCCCCCGGCTGTGCCAACAACGCGGATGGTTCCTAATTTTTCCTGGCTCTCCTGAAGAGTTTTTTGTATGGATGATAGGTTTTTAAAGAGATCCATCGGATTCACTGCGTACCTCACTCTCGTCTATAATTTGTCCCCGAAATACTTCCTGAACCCTCTGTACGTTCGGGTCCAGCCCTGTGCCCTCTCGGCTAGATGTCTGCTTAACCAGGGCCTTCAGCTTTAACCCGGGCATCAACAAGCGCTCGATGTAGGCGCCGAGGGTCGAGGCCTCTTGGTTAATCACCTTTGCATTATACGGCTTATCGAAGGTCAGAACCAAGGTATCCCCATCCAGACGCCACTCCAGGGCAGTTCCCAGGGTAATAGCCAGGGTGGCATTATCATGCTTCACCGCTTCTATTACCTCCCGCTGATGGCTTTCACTGATCACATCCGGGTTGTCCGCGGCAGGGCTAGTGCTCCGTCCATCGGTCCCCCCAGAGTTCATCGGGGTAATCTCCTGACGGGTTTGTACATCTTTCGGGGATTCCGGTTGGGATTCGGTCCCGGGGTGACCTCCCTCCCGGGTGCCAGAGCCGTCTTGTGTGCCAGCACCGCTCCGGGTGTCAGAACCGCCTTGTGTGCCAGCACCGACCTGGGTCGAACCAGGTGACTGGGGAGGTTCAGATCCGGATACATCGCCCCTTGCCCCCTGATTTGAATAATCCTGCTTCTTTGCGGATTGTGGTGAGGAGGGAACGGTGGGCTGGCGGAGATGTTTTGGTTCTTCGGTGGTGTTGCCAGATGCCTTGAGGTGAGAGGCATCTCCGGCGATCCCTGTTTTTAGCTCGGCAAGCTCACGCAGGGCATCCTCCAGGGTTAGGTACCGGGTTATCCCGCATGCTTTGCTTACAAAAACCTCAATATCGAACCGAGGATTCAAACTGTAGCGAATATTCCGGTAGGTCTGGAGCAGCAGCTCCAGTAACCGTTCAAGCTGGACCGCCGAAAGCCCATCCTGTACGAGATTCGAAAACCGGCCAGGGGATGCGCCAAGAAGATGCTCTCGGGTTATTCCATGTTTTAGAAATAATACACTCCGGAAGTATTCACTTAGATCGGTAATAAACTGCTCAATAGAAATCCCAGCTGACAGAATTTTATCCAGCTGTTCGAGGGCCTCATGTCCGTTACCCTGCACAAGCACCTCGGCGAACTCATTTACCCGATCCAATCCGATTAAGCCAAGTTTTTCCCGGATCTTCTCCATGGAAATCCTGCCCTCTGAAAAACTAATTACCTGGTCAAAAAGGGTGTATGCATCCCGAAGAGATCCGGTTGCTTCCTTAGCTATCCAGGTAAGGGCCTCTGATTCAGCCTCGATGTTCATTTCGTCGCAGGCCTCTGCCAGAAGAGTCCGTATTTGCTCGAGGGGAATGAGCCGAAAACTGAATTGCTGACATCGACTGCGAATCGTTGCCGGAACCTTATGAATTTCTGTTGTGGCGAAGATAAATACTATGTAGGGAGGAGGCTCTTCGATGGTCTTCAACAAGGCATTAAATGCCGAGTTTGAGAGCATGTGAACCTCGTCAATTATATAGATCTTATATCGAGAGCTTTGGGGCGGAAACAATACCTCGTCCTTGATCGCTCGGACGTCATTTACCGATGTATTACTCGCCCCGTCAATCTCGATTACATCGATGGCCGTACCTCGGGAGATCTCTTCTCCCCCAGGATAATCCAAACAAGCCTCGGCGCTTGGTCCGCCGGGGCAGTTTAATGCCCGGGCAAGAATCCGGGCGGCGCTGGTCTTCCCGACCCCCCGGGGTCCGGAAAAAAGATAGGCATGCGCAATCCGGCCAGACACAAGAGAGTTCTTGAGGGTTGCGACAACAAACTCCTGCCCTACCAAGTGGTCAAACGTCTTTGGTCTTTTTCTACTGGCGGTAACTTCGTATGCCATCTTATTCCCCCAGGGGTTTACCGCGGATCAGATGGTATCTACCAATCAGCCCGGCTTTTTACATTGTACTCAGATACGCTCTGGACGGCCGATCCCAATACAATATGGTCAATCGACGCTCAGGATAAAAAAAACCCCTTTAGCTCCGGTCAAGCAATCTGCGGCACACCCATAGGCCGCCTACCGTTGCTCCCTTCCGGGCCTGGCGGAGTTTGGCGGTTACGAATTGCACAGCGCCTGACCTTCAACACTAAAGGGGTGAAAACGGAGAGAGAGGGATTCGAACCCTCGGTACCCGGATAGAGTACACACGCGTTCCAGGCGTGCACCTTCAACCACTCGGTCACCTCTCCAGTTATTTTCTAATGGTACTCTCAAGCCGACGGAGAGAGAGGGATTCGAACCCTCGGTACTGCAGAACAGTACAACGGATTTCGAGTCCGCCCGATTCAACCACTCTCGCATCTCTCCATTGGGGATGGCAGGTTGATCACATCGGCCAGACTCCCCGCTACGTACCCTAGAGGATTCGAACCTCCGACCTTCAGATCCGCAATCTGATGCTCTATCCAACTGAGCTAAGGGTACAAACCGTAATACGGAGAGGGTGGGATTCGAACCCACGGTACCCGGTTAGGGCACAACTCCTTAGCAGGGAGCCCGATTCGGCCACTCTCGCACCTCTCCAATGAATTACACCTACATTTTTACTATGCCGCTGATTTTTTGGCAAGGCGGCTTATCCAGGGTACCCGCCAGTCCATCAGGAATAGTCCGGAGAGGGTGGGATTCGAACCCACGGTAGGGGACACCTACAACGGTTTTCAAGACCGCCTCCTTAAACCGCTCGGACACCTCTCCAAAATGAGAGCACAATATAGCTTGCACCAAGGTTCTTGTCAACTCACCGGAATTTTCAACACAGGACCGGCACATCACTTCCCGATTAGTTCCTACTCTGAGACGCCGGATATCAGGGCAAAAACGCGTTCTAAATCATCCTGGCTGTAGTAGCTGATTTCTATTTTTCCCTGGGTATTTGAACCCTTGAGCTGAACCTTGGTTCCCAGGTGACGGATAAGATGCTCTTCCATATCCCAGAGCTCGGGATTCTTTCGCCGAGTATCCGACGAGGGATCTTCCTTTTTTACGAACCGGGCACCTTGGGTTAAGGCCATGAGATCAATTTCCGGCTCCGGACTTTCTTGTACTATCCCGTCCTCATTCGGTTGCCCGTTATTTCGGAGAGATGTTAACGCATGGGCGGGATTCACCCCTTGGTTAATAACCTTGGCAAGAGCTTCGGCATCCCGCACAGATAATCCATGATCCAGAATCGTCCTAAACATCTGGATTTGAGCCTCGTCCCCCTGGGTAATGGAAAGTAGTGCCCGGGCATGCCCTGCTGACATCATTCCATCGTTCAATGATTCCTGAATATCATCAGGCAATTTCAGTAACCGGAGGGCGTTGGCGATGGTAGAGCGGTTTTTGCCTAATTTACGCGCCAATTCCTCCTGACTCAATTCAAACCGGTCAATCAAGTTTTTGAATGCCCGGGCTTCTTCGATGGCTGTTAAATCCTCCCGCTGGATATTCTCTATCAGCGCAATCTCATACTTTTCTTCTTCACTAAAGGTACGAATAATCGCCGGTACCTGCTCCAGACCAGCAATACCTGCAGCGCGGTAGCGCCGCTCTCCCGCTATTATCCGATACGCCTCTCCGTAGGGCTCAACTAAAATCGGTTGTATAATTCCGTTTTGCGTAATTGATTCGGCGAGTTCCTTCAGATGATCCTCATTGAACTCTTTTCGAGGCTGATCGGGATTCGCAACCAGCGATTCAATCGGCAGGGACGCTACCCTGGAGCCGGACACATCCGCCCCATCCACCGCCTGGGTTCCAGACTCCTGCCCCGAGACCGGCTCATCCCGAGTTACCTGAATCAACGAATCGATTCCCCTTCCTAATCCACGTTTAGCCACGGGATAGCACCTCCTGGGCAAATAGTCGATAGCTTTTCGCACCGGAACACCCGGGATCATATTGATTAATCGGAAGACCATGGGAGGGGGCTTCAGAGAGCCGTATGTTCCGAGGAATAATGGTTTTAAACACCTTTTTCCCGAAATACTGAACAACTTCTTGGACTACATCCTGGGCCAACCGAGTACGAGAATCATACATGGTAAAAAAGATCCCCCCCAAAACCAACCGAGGGTTGGAGCTTTTCTGAACCAACTTAATGCTTTCGATCAACTGGGTAAGCCCTTCCAAGGCGAAATACTCGGTCTGCAGGGGAATATAGACTGCATCTGCAGCGGTAAGCCCGTTCAAGGTTAAGATTCCCAGGGAGGGCGGGCAATCAATAAACAGATAATCATAATCCGCCACCAAGGGCTCCAAGGCCCGCTTTAAAAACAGTTCCCGGTTCTTTTCCCCCACCAACTCAACCGTTGCCCCGGTCAAATCGATACTGGCAGGAATAACAAAGAGGTTCTCACCCTTTGTGGACTGAACAACCTGGGTTGTTTCTGCCTGTCCGGTAATGAGTTCATAAATACCCATGCCATCCCGGTCCGCCCCGACGCTAGAGGACAAATTACCCTGGGGATCAAAGTCGATCAGCAGTACTTTCTTACCGAGTTCAGCCAGGTAGGCGCCTAAGTTAGCCGCAGATGTGGTCTTTCCAACCCCACCCTTTTGGTTTGCAAATACAATTGTAGTTCCCATCAATAAGAGAGTATATCCGAATACCGCATACCTGTCATTGTTCAAAACCGAAAGGTTTTATATGATCATTTCTGTAATATTTTAACACCCTTTTCTTTAGGAGGATTTGAATGCCACGGGATTCAAAATCAGTCGTTTCTTTTTACCAGTTCTTCCCCCTGGCTCATCCCCAGGGCTTTCGGACCATCCTACAAACCGAAGCGGACCGGTTAGAAATCACCGGTACGGTATTACTTGCCCAGGAGGGTGTAAATGCCAGCATCTGCGGCAACCGAGCCCAGGCTGAGCAGTTCATGGAATTGCTTTCATCCCTGTGGTCAACCCGGTTTGAAATTGTTAACTGGTCCGGAGTACCTGAGGACATACACCCCTTCAGAAGATTCAAGGTTAAGGTAAAGTCTGAAATCATAACCATGGGTATTCCAACCATTGATCCGGTTTCCATGCGGGGAGTCTATGTTTCCCCGCAGCAGTGGAATCACCTTATTTCAGATCCTAAGACCCTGGTACTTGATACCAGAAACGAGTATGAGGTAGCAGCCGGCACCTTTGAGTATGCTGCCAACCCCAACATAACCCGGTTCCGCGACTTCCCCCACAGGGCGTCCGACATATTGGAGGAGACGAATCCGGACCAGGTTGCACTTTTTTGTACAGGAGGAATTCGGTGTGAAAAAGCATCCGCTTACCTCCGCAGCCTCGGGATTCCACGGGTGTACCATCTAAAGGGTGGTATCTTGTCCTACCTCACCCAAATACCGGCATCCCAGAGCCTTTGGACGGGCCAGTGTTTTCTTTTTGACGATCGGATTGGGATAGATTACCATGGCCTTCACCCGACTAAACAGGATACCTGATCCCTTGAACACACTAGTTGTAGCTGCAGCCATTTGTATCGATACATCCGGTAGAATTCTCCTAGGTAGGCGCCGCCCAACCAAGAAAAATGCCGGATTATGGGAGCTGCCCGGCGGAAAGGTCGAATCGGAAGAAACAGCCCCGGAAGCTCTTGTTCGCGAACTCAGGGAAGAACTTGGGATTGAAAGCAGGATAATCCGGCATTACATGGATTCTGCCTCTCCCACTCAAACCGGTACCTTACTGCTCACCTGCTTCCTTGTTGAACTCCACAACCCGGCTGTTCAATCAACCGATCATGATCTACTGCAGTGGTACTCTCCCCATGAACTTGCTAGGGTAGTTTCCGATGAAGGGCTGGTATCATTACCGGATATACCGGTCCTGAAACAGTTGCTGGTAGATTGTAATTGACCCCTCCCCAGCGAATCTCTATTATCACTCATTGTTCACGCTAATTTTGCCGAACTATTCTAGTATCTCAAGGAATTATTATGACAGAAACCCTAGCTGATTTAATTCAAAGGATCCGTCCCGCTCTCCAGCAGGATGGTGGTGACATTGAGCTTATCCGGGTAACCGAATCAAACCAGGTTGTAGTCCGTCTTACCGGCGCCTGCAACGGATGCCCCATGTCACAAATCACGTTAAAACAGGGAATCGAACGGTTCTTGAAGGAACAGCTTCCAGAAATATCTGAGGTAATTCAAGAATGACATTGAATTTATAATAAAATTAATTAGATTTGTATTAACAGCAAAGAAAGTAGAGGGACCCATGGTAAGCGATAAGGAAAAACAAGTATTATCTCAAGAGAATGTTATGAAGGATTTCCCCAAGGTTGAACTCCATCGCCATCTTGAAGGAACCTTTTCCCTGGAAACTCTTTACAATATCTCCAAAAAAAACGGCCTGGATACACCCAATTCCTTTGAAGAGTTCAAAAAGGCTGTCCAGTTTCCGAAAAACGGGGATCCCGATTTTCTTCTTTTCCTTTCGAAATTTCGCACCGATTGGTACCGATCCTTCGATGATGTCTACCAAGTTGTGTACAACTCTGTAAAAGACTTCAAAGACGACGGCCTGCACTATATCGAACTCCGATTTTCCCCTGAACATTTTTCATTACAGAACAATTTCAACCGCTTAGATATTACCAAGTTAGTTGTTGAAGCCGGTAATGCAGCCGCAGCGGAGATTGGTGTTGAGTTAACCTACCTGCTTACCTTTAATAGAAGTAAACAAGAAGAGGAGGATATGATTTCCCTCTATAAGAAGCTCATGAATCTTGCTCTCCCTGAGGTGGTGGGAATTGATCTCGCAGGTGATGAACTCAACTTCCCCCCTGAGGGCTTTAAGCGCTTCTTTGAACTGGTGGATTCGGATGGTATACCTTCTACTATTCACGCAGGTGAGGTGACACCCTCTTCCCAAATATGGACAGCCATAGACACTTTACATGCCAACCGCATTGGTCATGGCACCTCAGCGATAAATGACCCCCAACTTCAAACCGTGCTCAAAGATCGGGGCATCGCCCTTGAGCAGTGCATAACATCTAACTACCAAACCGGTTCATGGGTGGATGAACAAAATCATCCATTGGGGAGGCTTTTTAAATCTGGGGTCCCGGTTACGATAAACAGTGACGATCCGTTCATCCAGGATACAAGCCTTTCAGATGATTATAGAAAAACTGTCCGGTATTTTGATTTCGGCGTTGAAGAACTAAAAAAAGCAAACCACATTGCTATTGATGCGTCCTTTGTGAGTAAGGAACGGAAACTGTCCTTGAAAAATGAATTCGATCGGAAGGTTCAGGCCTTTGTCACAAAATACGCTCTGTAACTAGGTGTTCTCTAAACCAGCAGTTCAGAACAAGCACACATCGTACCACTACTCTTCGATTACGGTTACTTGAATAGTACCCTTGGAAAGCTCGGTGATATCTCGCATCAAGGGCCTCAAGCTCTCAGATATTACCGATCCCTGAAGTGTTATCTCTTCGGAAAACTCCTCCCGTAAATCACCAACTCCGTACCGCGAAAAAAGGTCCCGAAATTCTCGGTGTAGATTATACGGAATCACTACAGAAAATGTTTCACGTGAAACATAGGGAACTTGGGTCGTATGGGACAACACCTCCTGAGCAGCCCTCGTATATGCGCGAACCAATCCCCCGGTACCAAGCTTCGTTCCCCCAAAATAGCGGGTTACCGTTATTAGGATATTGGTGATGGGAGAACCTTTAAGCACCTCTAGGACCGGCCGCCCGGCGGTTCCCCGGGGTTCTCCGTCATCGCTCATACCAAGTAGTTTGGTATTCCCCCTACCCCATTTATACGCATATACAGTGTGGGATGCCCCAGGATGTTCCTCCCGTACCGACTGAATGATCTCTTTTGCTTCAGTCTGCTCACCTATGAAAAAAGCGGTCGCTATAAACCGCGACCGCTTCTCCTCTATTTCATAACTAATAGTATTCTGTATAACATACTCAAGCTGTTTCACGTGAAACAACCCCTCTACTCATCTTGAGGATTATCCAGGTCTTCCTCGTCTTCTTCCGGGAGGGTCTCTTCCTCGGGATCCTCTGGATTCTCAAGGGTTCTTGGATCCTGAATATCCTCGTCCTCTGCTTCCTCATCCTCCCGGGTTGCGGTATCAATTCCAACTACAAAGTCGGGTTTTACCAGGGAAACAATCCGCACCCCACGTGTATTTCTGCCGAGAAGGCTGATGGTATCCGAGATCATCTTTATGGTTGTACCCTGGCTGGTCATAGCAATAACAAGATCATCATCTCCAACCTTCATGGCGCCGACCACCTCACCGGTTAAATCGGAGCAATTATACACCCTCTGTCCGCTGGTGTTTCGCCCATGGGGTGAGAGTTCTCCTGCCAACATCCGTTTTCCCCATCCGTTTTCCGTAACGAAAATGATCTTTGTTTCATCATCAACCTCGATGGCTGATGCCAGCTCATCAGCAGACGCAAGTTTCATTCCACCCACGCCTTGGGCCGTACGTCCCATAACCCTCACCTCTGATGGCGCCATTCTGAGGCCCTTCCCAAGTCGACTCACAAGAGTGATATCTTGTTCCCCGGTGGTATGGATTGCAGAAACAATCTTATCATCGCCATGGAGGGTCATAGCTACAATACCTCGGGTTTTTGCATTCCTGAACTCCGAGGTTTTGACCCTTTTCACCATTCCGCGACTCGTGGCGAAGAAGATAAACTCATCTTCAAGGAAGTCCTTTAAGGAAACCACCGCTGCCACTTCCTCGTTAACGTTGATCTGGAGCAGGGCCCGGATATGTTGACCCTTGCTGGTCCTCGATCCCTCGGGAATTTCATGCACCTTAAGCCAGTATGCCTTACCCTCAGAAGAAATAATCATGATGTAATCATGGGTATTGGCAATGAAAAGCTGTTGAATAAAATCGTCATCCCGGAGGGTAGCCGAGCTTGAGCCTCTTCCTCCCCGGCCTTGTACGCGATAAGCGCTAAACGGTACCCTTTTGATATAACCGCGGTGAGATATTAAGACGACCATATCCTCTTTCTGGATAAGATCTTCAATATTAATCTCCTCTACCTCGTCACGAATAATATCCGTTCTTCTCGGGTCCCCAAACTTTCCGGCAAGCTCAACCGTTTCTTCCTTTACAACACCGAGGATTTTCTGTTCGCTTGCTAGAAGATCCTTTAGTTTCTGAATTAGGGCCAATATTTCCCGGAGCTCTTCAAGAATCTTTTTGGTTTCCAAGCTTGTAAGCTTCTGCAATCGCATATCAAGAATCGCCTGAGCCTGGATCTCAGATAGGCCGAAACGATTCATGAGGCGCGTTCGGGCGGTGTCAACATTCTCTGATTCCTTGATGATTTTAATTACCTCATCAATGTTTTCCAGAGCAATCTTGAGACCTTCTAATATGTGGGCGCGTTCCTCCGCCTTCCGTAAGTCATACTTCGTCCTCCGGATAATCACATCTCTACGATGCGAGACGAAGTGAACGATCATATCCTTTAGATTTAGTACTTCCGGCTTTCCGTTTACCAGGGCGAGGCTATTCACGTTGAAATTGACCTGGAGCTGGGTGTGGGTGAACAAGTGGTTCAGAACGATCTTGGGACTCGCTCCCCGTTTTAACTCTATTACGACACGCAGACCGTCCCGGTCGGACTCATCCCTCATATCAGAGATGCCATCGATAATCTTATCACGCACCAAATCGGCAATCCGAATCATGAGATTGGCTTTATTCACCTGGTAGGGTATTTCGTGGAAGATAATGACATCTTTCCCAGAATTTGTAGATTCTATGGAAAATTTAGAACGGACGGTTATTTTTCCACGACCCTTCGTGTAGGCGTCGCGTATTCCCTTGCGTCCGAAAATTGTTCCACCGGTAGGAAAGTCAGGACCAGAAATAAACTTCATTAATCCGTCAATAGTTATCTCGGGATTATCGATATACGCGCCAATAGCCGCGGCCACCTCATTTAGGTTATGGGGTGGTATATTGGTGGCCATGCCCACGGCAATTCCGCTTGCCCCGTTCACCAGAAGGTAGGGTAAGGCTGCGGGCAATACGGAGGGCTCCTCCATGGAGTCATCATAGTTAGGAACGAAATCAACCGTTTCCTTTTTGATATCCCGCAACATCTCTTCAGCAAGTTTATGCATCCGAGCTTCGGTATACCGCATCGCTGCAGGTGGATCCCCGTCAACGGAGCCATAGTTACCCTGTCCGTTGACCAAGGGATAGCGCATGGAGAATTCTTGGGCGAGACGAACCAAGGCATCGTATACGCTTTGATCACCATGGGGATGAAACTTACCCAGAACGTCACCGACGATTCTGGCACTCTTTTTCGGGGCCTTATCGGACCGAAGACCCATCTCGTTCATACCGTGCAAAATTCTGCGGTGTACGGGCTTTAACCCATCCCGTACATCGGGTAGTGCTCGCGATATAATTACTGACATTGCATAATTCAGATACGAGGTTTTAACCTCATCCTCAATTGCGATAGGTATAACTCTTCCACGGTTTTCAATCATGAATTACTCCACTTAGTAACTGAAGTCAGGTCTAGACATCGAGGTTAACAACCCTGAGGGCGTTTTCCTCGATAAATTCTCTTCTGGGTGCCACATGCTCGCCCATTAAGGTGGTGAAAATAGTCTCAGCTTCGACGGCATCTTCCATCGTAACCTGCATAATATTCCTGGTTTCGGGGTTCATGGTGGTTTCCCAAAGCTGATCGGGATTCATTTCTCCTAGACCCTTATACCGCTGAATATTCAGCTTCTCTTTATCCAAAACATCAAAATCCTTAATAATCCGCTCACGCTCGATATCGTTATAGGCGTATTCAACCCGTTTATTATAGGAAATCTTATATAAGGGCGGCATAGCGATGTAGACATGTCCCTTTTCGATTAGTTCGGTCATGTATCGGTAGAAGAAGGTTAGCAATAATGTCCTGATGTGTGATCCGTCAACATCGGCGTCTGCCATAATAATCACTTTATGGTAACGAAGCTTCTCTAACGAGAAATTGGTTCCGACGTTACAACCAAGACTTGCAATGATGGGCTGCAGTTTATCGTTGGAGAGTACCTTTTCAATTCTCGTTTTTTCTACATTGAGCATCTTTCCCCACAGAGCAAGAATCGCCTGAATACTCCGGTCTCTTCCCTGCTTCGCTGAACCTCCCGCGGAATCACCCTCAACAATAAAAATCTCGCACTTCGTCGGATCCTTTTCCGAACAGTCCGCAAGCTTCCCGGGTAGTCCCGTAGAATCAAGAAAACTCTTCCGCCGGGTTAACTCCCGTGCCTTTCTGGCCGCGGCCCTGGCTTTAGCCGCTACAACCGCTTTTTCTAGTATGGAGTTAATGACAGAGGGATTCTCTTCGCAGAAATAACTGAGGTGCTCGTTCGTAATGGATTCCACAATTCCTTTTACCTCAGAGTTACCCAGTTTCCCCTTGGTCTGACCCTCAAATTGGGGATTCGGTACCTTTACGGAAACTACTGCAGTCAATCCTTCGCGGACATCATCCCCAGAAAGGTTCTCATCAATTTTTTTTGATAGTTTCGATTTCTTTAAAAAATCATTTAGTGTTCTTGTAAGGGCAGATCTGAACCCTACGAGATGAGTTCCCCCCTCCCGGGTATTAATGTTGTTTACAAAACTAAACAGGGTCTCATTGTAGCCATCATTGTATTCGATAGCTATTTCAGCCATTACGTCATCACGTTCTGCCTCAAAGTAGATCGGTTCCTTATGGACGGTGGATTTATTTTTATTCAGAAACTGTACGAATTCTTTCACCCCACCCTCAAAGGTAAATTGATGCTCCTTTGGGGTTGGCAATCGATTGTCCGTGATTGTAATGGTAATTCCCTTGTTCAGAAACGCCAGCTCACGCAGCCGCTGACTCAGTACATCAAAGCTAAAGGTACAACTTTCAAAGATCTCATCGTCGGGTATGAACCGCACTTCGGTACCGCTGATATCTGATTCACCAATAATCTCCACCGGCTTATCAGGGATCCCACGGCAATAGCTCTGGTGATAAATACTGCCGTTTTTATATACGAATGCCTGGCATCTCACCGATAGGGCGTTCACCACCGAGACCCCAACCCCGTGTAAGCCTCCGGAAACCTTATAGCTTTTCTTATCGAATTTACCTCCGGCGTGTAGCCGGGTTAGTACGATTTCCAGGGCGCTGACATTCTCAACAGGGTGCATATCTACGGGGATCCCCCGTCCGTTATCCCGCACGACTACCTCATTACCCGGTTCTAGATAAACCGAAATTTGGGAGCAATGTCCGGCTAACGCTTCATCTATGCTATTGTCAACGATTTCATAAACAAGGTGGTGAAGGCCTTCGGGACCGGTGGAACCGATATACATCCCGGGACGCTTTCTAACCGCCTCCAAGCCTTTAAGTACTTGGATATTTGACGCGGAGTAGTTTTCCTGCATGTAGGTATATGTCCTCTTCTGTGTGAAGTCTGTCCATTATACCTTTGCACTATTAAATAGTAAACCTAGCTTGCACCAGGGGCCTTTTCCGGTGAAAATAAGGTTCACTGAGAATCTAAACCCTAGGGAGTCAAACCATGAGTGATGGAAATGTGGATTACCGCATTTTCTGGGATGAAGCCATCAACCAGATAAAAGAAACGATTTCTGAACAAGAATACCAGCTCTGGTTTTCCCGGCTTGAATATCTCCGCTCCCAAAACGATTCGCTGTTTATCAGCGTTCCCTCCTCCTTTTACCGGGATCAGGTTAAATCACGCTACCTCGGCCTCATAGAAACCAAACTTCGGGAGTTATTTGGCGCCTCATTCAAAATCGAATTTGAAGTAAAACCCCTGGATCCCTACCACCCGGAAAAAAATAACCATCAGATTCACCAAGAAAAGAAGGATCATTCCCAGAAAGTTCAATCAGA
The DNA here is from genome assembly GCF_000758165.1 of Spirochaeta lutea. NCBI lineage: Bacteria > Pseudomonadati > Spirochaetota > Spirochaetia > Spirochaetales > Spirochaetaceae > Spirochaeta > Spirochaeta lutea. Next base: position 142,491 of record NZ_JNUP01000064.1, read on the forward strand.
GGTGCCACCCCATTCTCCTTCCCGGGCAATTCCCACGGTTCAGGACTTCGGCTTTTCCTCCCTACCCGCCCGTCCAAAAAACCATCCCAAGTTAAAGGACGTGTATACCTTTGAGAACTTTATTATCGGCGACAACAATAGTTTTGCGGCTAATGCTGCGGTGGCAATCGCAAAAAACCCCGGCACAGGCTACAACCCCTGCCTCATATACGGAGGCGTTGGTCTTGGGAAAACACACTTAATTCAATCCATAGGAAACTCGGTTTACCAAGAGTTCCCCGATAAAAAGATTATCTACGTAACCATGGAAAGCTTTACCAATGAGTTTATTCAAAGCATCAGGGAAAAAACTCAAAACCAGTTCAAGAATAAGTATCGCCATGCGGATGTACTGCTCATCGACGATATACATTTTTTACAAAACAAAACGGAAACCCAAGAAGAGTTATTCCACACCTTTAATGCCCTGTATGATAATAATAAGCAAATGGTATTCACCTGTGACCGACCGGTTAGTGAAATTAAGGATCTTACCGACAGGCTGCGCAGTAGGTTTGAACGGGGATTGAATGTTGATTTACAGCCTCCGAGCTATGAAACCCGCTATGCCATTCTCAAGAAAAAGATCGAAGCAAGCGGCATTACTATTCCAGAGGAATCCATTGAACTCATCTGCAGCAATATCACCACCAATGTTCGGGATCTTGAGGCAGCGTTAACGAAGCTGATTGCCTATGCGGAACTAGTAAGTCGTGACATCACCCCCGAAATAACCAAACAGCAGCTAAAAGATTTCTTTGCCAATCCGAAACAAAAAAATATCACCATAGATGTTATTCAGCGAATGGTGGCGAGTTATTTTAATCTTTCGAGTCAGGATCTGAAGAGTAAACGCAAAACCAAGGCAATCAGTTTTCCGAGACAAATCGCCATGTATATTTCCCGTGAGGTTACCGAGTATTCCACCACCGAAATCGGCCTAGAATTCGGCGGACGAGATCACACCACTATTATGCATGGGTGTACCCGGGTAGCAGATAGAATGAAAAGTGATCCAACCCTGGAGCCTATGGTTAAACAATTAATCAGGCAGATAAAGGAAGAAAGCACCAAGGCGTAACCTTCTCACCGCAGCCTCTTGCAATGGTCTTGCAATACCAGAAAAACCCACCTTCCTGCCAATCGAGCACCCCAGTCCTTGATGGAAACCGGTATAATCGGCCCGTTAGCCGGGTAACCGATTCACCATGCAAACATTCATATCCTGACACGTGTGGAGGATTTTTGCTCATTTTCCCGTATATTATGGAGATATGTTTAACCGCCTTGGCTGTGGGATTTTCCTGAGTTTCCGTGGAATCATTGACATTTCTTGGGGATTATTATCAGTATAGGTGTAATTGTGGATAATCTTGCTGGGTAGGTAGCTGTGTTGTTCTAGCAATAGATCATTGCAGTACAGGAGATTAAGCTAGTTATCCACAAATCTACAGGCCCTACTACTACTATTACTAGAATTTATATACTAGGTTCTAGTAATATCAGGTATAATTCGGCAAGGAGAACCGTATGAAGTTTACCTGTGAACGTGATGTCATCATGAAAGAGATTCAGATAGCTCAGGAAATTATTTCTTCCCGGAATGCTCTTTCGATTCTTTCCAATGTGTTGCTCTCCGCGGATGATGGAGCCTTGCTCATTAGAGCTACTGATTTGAAGGTTAGTTTTGAAACGAGAATTCCTATAGAGGTTTCGGATCCAGGAACCACTACAGTTTTTTGCGATAAATTGTTGAGCATTCTTCGAACCCTCCCCCAGGGAGAAGTTTCATTTGAGATCCAGGATAATGACCGCTTTGTAATCAAACCCCTATTCAAAAATAATATTGATTTTAGATTAAAGAGTATCGGGTCTGATAAATTCCCGGAGATTCAAACTGCCGACAGAAATCTCTATTTTGAGCTTCCCCAAAAAGAACTCATCGAGATGATCAGCCAAACGGTTTTTGCAGTAAGCGATGATGAAACCCGTTACTACATGAACGGGGTGTATTTAGTAAAAAAAGAAAATAATTTGGTGATGGTCGCCACTGACGGTCGTCGCTTGTCTTACATTGCCAAGGATCTTAATACCACCATTCCCGAGTTTGAAGGCGTAATAATCCCCCCAAAAATTCTTCACCTGATTCGAAAACTAGCATCTGGAGAGGGGTCGGTACAGATAGCCATTACTGATAAGCATATGTTTATCGAGTTTGATAACCAGAAAATTTCCTCAGCGTTAATCGAAGGGACCTTTCCAACCTATCAGCGGGTCATTCCGGAGTCTCAAGAGTATAGCGTTATTGTTAGCCGTGATGAGCTTATGGAGGCACTTAAGCGTGTGGGTCTTATGGTGGAAAAATCGAGGCGAATTCTGCTTACCCTCACCACGGATACCCTTACCCTCAAGAGCGAGGAGAGCGAACTCGGGATTGCCAAAGAGGATATTCCATGTCGCTATGAGGGACCGGATGCGGTGATAGCGTTAAACTACCAATACATTACCGATCCTCTCCGCGTTATTGATGCATCAGAAATACAGATTCAGTTCACGGAAACCAATAGGGCGATTAGTATTTATTCCATTCCTGAGGCGGATTATTTCCATATCATCATGCCCATGCAGCTTGATTAGGACCAATTATGGCCTTTACGGCGATGCGTTTTTACCAGTTTAGGAATTTACAGAGTGCAGAAATACCTGTTCATAGCGAACAGGTATTTTTTGTTGGAGAGAACGGCCAGGGAAAAACCAATTTTTTGGAAGCCGTGTATTTGTTATGTTACGGTTCCAGTTTTCGAACCCGGAAGGATGATTCGTTGATACGGTCCGGTGCGGATTCCATGGCGGTACATGGGGTATTCACCCACCAGGGAATCGAACGCGTTATTCAGGTTCGGATCGTCGGGGGAAAAAAAGAGGTCCGGGTGGATGATCAGGTTATCAAAGACCGGCGTGAGCTTGTTGAACAAATACCCTGTATTGTGTTCAGTCATGAGGATATTGACTTTGTGAAGGGCCCGCCGGAGATGCAGCGGTATTTTTTTAACCAAACGGGAACCATGCTGGGAATCCAGTTTCTTGACGATCTTCGCCGGTATACCAGGGTGTTAAAGACCAGGAACCAGGTGTTGAAGGACGGCCGCTATGATCTGCTGGATCTCTACGATAGCCAGCTCTGTGAGTACGGGGAGGTTATTCAGGAACGGCGCCGTGAGCTGACTGAACAGTTTAATGCAGTGTTTCTGGATGTATTTTCCCGGGTTTCTGGATTAAAACCCTCAGTAGAAATCCAGTATCAACCCAGTTGGAGTTCTACCCTATCGTCAGATCAATTACGTGAACATGTGTATCTCCGGCGTGAAGCGGATATCTCCCAACGAACTACAACCAGCGGGCCTCACCGGGACCGCTTCGTTTTTTCACTGATGGGTGAGGATTTCCTTCCTCAGGCTAGTACCGGGCAGCTGCGATTGATCTCGTTGATACTTCGGGTTGCCCAGGCACGGTTATTGGCGGATATGCGGGATAGTAAACCAATTTTGTTGATTGATGACGTGCTGCTTGAGTTGGATCCTGAGCGGCGGCGGCGGTTTATTGAGGTATTACCGGAATTTGAGCAGGCATTTTATACCTTTTTACCGGATGAACACATTATCAGACGGATAGAGGGTGATTCGACTGTGGGATTTCGGGTTGAAAATGGAAGTTTCCAGCGGATTACTTCTTAATCCTTGAAAGGATATCCTTCGAGGAGTATTGTTCAGGTATATGAACCGGGTCGCTGACATTATTTCCCGCTATTTTGAGAATCACTCTATGGAAGGAACGGGTGGAGAGGTCTCGTCATTTTTTACCCGGTGGCAAGAGATAGCAGGACCGGGCTTGGCCGATCATTCTCGGATAGCAGATATCCGTCATGGATCGGTTATTGTGTATGTAGATCATCCCGGGTGGATGCAGAAACTCTCCATGCAGAAAAACCGAATCCTGCGCAGTATACAGAAACGCTACCCGAGCCTTGAGATAACTAATTTGCTCATGCGTTGTGTTGATAAAAAAACCTTCAGGGGTGCTCAGACCATCGAGGAGCAGCAACGGGCGATCCAACAGGCAGGAATCCGAAAGGAGTATCCCGCCGACTCGGAATCCGGCGAAATCCAGGAAAGCCTGGGTGAGAACCGCGATCTTTCCAAGATTACCGATCCAAAACTAAGAGAGTTATTAGAGCGATTTAGTGAAGAAGGACGGGGAAAGTCAGCTGATTGACAATCCTTCTGATCTAGCAATATACTACGCTACCGAATTTTAACTTCAGTGCAATATCTTTTGAGGAGTTTTGATAATGAAACGTACGTATCAGCCCAGCCGCACAAAGCGGACCCGCAAACTCGGCTTTCGGGCTCGAATGAAAACCAAGGGTGGCCGGCTCGTGTTAAAACGGCGTAGGGCAAAAGGCCGGAAAAAACTTACGGTATCGGATGAAAAGAAGCCTTACTAGGCTTGAACGGGTAAGGGGAAGGGGCCTCATACGAAGCCTCTTCAGATCCCCCCGGAAATTTACGTGTAGGGGGTTGGCCCTTCGGATTACCCCCAATGGTCTTGATTTTACTAGGATTTTAGTGTCCCCGGGACGCAAGTTTGGGAACGCAGTACAGAGAAACTATGTAAAGCGTATCGCCCGGGAGTATTATCGTACCCATAAAGAGTGCATAGACCCAGGCTATGACCTTGCATTTATCTTTTATTCCGGGGAGTATAGCTTTCAAGACCGATGCACTCAAATGGAAGGCCTTTTAAAAAAGGCCGGTATTTACCATTCTGTTACATAATTTTGCTGCCAGCCCTGTGAACATGGTCGGGTAGCTACTTCTTGAGGAATTCATGGATAAAAGAACTCTGTTGGCAATAATACTCTCGGTGATTGTAATTACCATAGGTTTTACTATACAAAGCATTTTGTATCCTCCGGTAACCCCTGAAACAGCTACAACGGAGTCAAACCAAGGTTCTCAAGGAGCTGACAGCTCCGAGGTGCAAGAGAGATCTGATGAGAATTCCGGGGAGGTAAATGCGTCCCAGGATGTTTCCCAAGGCTTCATTGCTCTCGGTGATGATCCGGGTTCGACCTCTCCGGTAAGTTTTTCTGACGGAGCGGTGTATGAAGGCGTTATTGACCCGGTAGGGGCTTCACTCATCAGTTTTAAACTGCTTGAACACCGGGATGGTGAGGACCCTGTTGATATACTGTATGATGATGGATCCGATCTGGTAGGGTTGCGAACCCGCTTTGGGGGTTGGAATGGGCAGGATATGAATGTGCCGTTCCATCGACAAGCATCTACAGATCCTGGGGTGCTGCGCTTTTATCGGGACTTTGCCCCAAACAACGATCCGGAGAAGGCATTTCGGATTACTAAAAGTTATCATTTTTATCCTGAAGAATACATGTTCGAATTAACGGTGGAGATAGAGAACATTGCTGAACCAAGCAAGATTCCACCGATACAAATCGCGGATAATTCTTACTCGGTGGTAGTGACACCCCAGATTGGACCTCGAATTACGGCCCTTGGCTCTGCAAGACAACGGGGGGTCGATTACCGACGATTTATGGCTTACACAGGCGATAAGCGGATTGAATTAAAAAATTCTAATCCCGGAAGTCCTGAGGTTCGAGAGGATCGTTTTACCTGGGTTGCCGTTGATGGAAAATACTTTTCCCTGGCAGTGATTCCTGGGAATGCGGAATTTAGTTCGGTATTCTCCACTGAACAAACCAAGGATGGTTTGCAGGGCAATGCAGTAGCCCTTGAACGGGCTCCTCTTTCGGGTAGCAAGCAGATTGATACCTATCGGATTTATGCGGGTCCTAAAAAACCTGAAACCCTGAAACAATACAACCTCCCTCAAAATAATGAACTTGGATTACGAGGACTAGATCTGGATGTCCTTGTTGATGGTGGAATGCTTACCTGGCTGGAGAACATCCTCAAGGAAGGTTTGAAATTATTCTACTATATTATTCCAAACTGGGGTGTGGCGATAATTCTCCTGACAATCCTTGTTAAACTGCTGTTCTACCCGCTAACTAAGAAGAGTCTCGAATCAACAAGGAAAATGCAGGAGTTCGCTCCTCAACTCAAGGAGATTCAGGAAAAACACAAAGATAATCCTCAGAAGGCCCAACAAGCTCAGGCGGAATTCTATAAAAAGAATGGGTTGAATCCCCTAGGCGGTTGTTTACCTATACTTATACAGTTCCCATTCTTCATTGCCATGTACGGGTTATTCAATAATCATTTCGATCTTCGGGGGGCGATGTTTATTCCTGGATGGATAACCGATCTCTCAACCGCCGATACTATACTAAACTTCGGATTTACGATTCCAATTCTCGGGTGGAGCGAGCTGCACCTTCTACCCTTCATCTATTTGGCAAGTCAGCTGCTTTACGGAAAAATTACTCAAAACCCGGGTCAGGGTGCTGCGGGTGGTAAACAAGCAAAGATGATGATGTTTGCATTACCGATTGTATTCTTTTTCGTGCTGTACAATGTTCCATCTGGATTATTGGTGTACTGGATTAGTCAAAATATCGTAACGATGGTGCAGCAGATTTGGGTAAATAAACACCCCAAAAAGAAGAAAGCTTAAACCAAAACCAGATTGAGCAGCTGATACCCTGGGGTAGGTGGCTGCCGCTGGTAGGGAGACAATATGGTTCATGAATTTGAAGGAAGAACTGAAAAAGAAGCCATCGATACTGCGGTACAGAGCCTCGGCCTGACCCGGGATGAGTTTGACGTCGAGATCTTAGAAACCCAAAAATCAGGGTTGTTCAACCTATCTAAAAAGGTACGGATCCGGGTCTTTACCCGTAATAAAGGGGGGGACTCATCAGTTCAGACCCCGATCCTAGAAAAACCAAGGCAGCAGACCGGGAACCAAGTAACCTACGGACCCCAGAATCCTGATCCTGAGAATGATTTTGAGCATGCCGTTTTTGATTTTATCGGTCAGGTAACCGAGAAAATGGGGTTTCCAGCAACGCCGGTAATTTTATACCGTGAAGCGGAAAAACTCGGAATTCGGTTGGATTCTGAACATTCAGGTATTTTGATTGGAAAAAAAGGAAAGAATCTGGATGCCTTGCAACTTCTGGTGAATGTACTAGCCGCACGAATGATAGGCGGTGATTTTCGGGTTGTAATTGATACTGAAAACTATCGGAGTAGAAGAGAGGAAGCCTTGATTCGCCTCGCAGAGAAGACTGGAGACCAGGTTAAACGGACAAAAAAGTCCCGACTCCTTGAACCTATGAACCCCTTTGAACGTCGCCTCATTCATACAGCCCTGAACAATATTTCTGATATTGAAACCAAGAGTGAAGGTGACGGATTATACAAACAGGTTCGGGTAATCTACAAAGGATTACGGTGACAATCGGTTAATCATCCCAGGAGCGATAAAGTGGGTTGAGCGAGTCATGAGCTGGGTACGGTCAATTCGGAACCGCGGTAGTGGAAATCCGGATCCTGCAGATGCAATCTAGCTGGCGTTAAATGGAGTTTCCATTGGGGTTCCATACATATTAGATTATAGAGGTGGCTGCGTGAATTATAAAATTACGCAGCTATTTTTTTGTGCATAACCTGTGGATAAAATTCTGCAATTCTTCTGTTAGTTTTTCATTAATCATTGTAATACAATGATTTAGCTGAGTTCATGGAACTATATAGACAAAAATGTCCATTTTTAAACCACGGTAGATGGATTTTCTATATCACGAGAATAAAAATCTTTAGGATTGGTTTCGTGCAGTGCTGTGGATATCTTGTGGATAAAAGCGGGAATTTCTTGTATTGGTATCGGGTACCATGAAAATACATAGGAAATCGCCACGCTAGGAACATTACCGGTTATACTAAGCCTATGAAGTATCAGCTTCCATTAATGGCCACCCACAGGGCATTAAACGCCAAAATGGTTGATTTCGCCGGGTGGGAAATGCCGTTACACTATAAAAGCCCCAAGATTGAGCATCTGTCTGTGAGAAACCATGCCGGTGTTTTTGATATCAGCCATATGGCCCGGTTTTCCATTGAAGGATCGGGTGCCGCGTCCTACCTTATGGGATTACTTACCTGTGATTGCGAGAATATGGATCCTCTAACGGGGCGGTATGGGCTCATCCCTTCGGATGAGGGAGGGATTCTCGATGATGTTTTTGTGTACCGCCTTACCCAGACAGCGTTCATACTTGTAGCGAATGCGGGGAATCGTCACCGTGTTTGGTCTCATATTTCCCGGGCTACTGAATCCGTTAAGGTGACAGATCTGACAGAAACTCTCGGTATGGTCGCTCTTCAGGGGCCTAAGGCCCTGGAATTATGGAATGATAGGTACCATGATTTTAATGATTATGGCTCATTAGCTTGTCCCGAGGAACGGAATAGCCTGACCGTTTCTGGCCCGATCCGAAAAATGGTTTTTCTATCTCGAACCGGATACACCGGGGAAGATGGATTAGAAATTATTGGGGACCCTGAGTTTTTAAACCAGCTATGGGAAACCCTCATGAGCGCTGGGGTAACACCCTGCGGTTTGGCGGCACGAGATTCTTTACGGTTCGAGGCTGGGTTTCCCTTGTACGGCCATGAATTAACAGAAGCCATTACCCCCAGGGAAGCGGGTCTGCTTTGGGCGGTACGAAAACGCGACCTTGATCGTTTACCCTTCGGAGAGAAACTACGCACTACAATACCCCGGTTCCGGTTGGTTTGGTTTGTTATGACTGAACCTTCGGTTGCTCGCCAGGGATATCGCGTTTTTTCTACCCAAGGTCAAGTATTAGGAACAGTAGTAAGCGGGATGTATGCCCCGACCCTGGAAGGCTTTTACGGTAACCTTTATATTCCTCGGGAATTAGAACAGAACTACTTGCCTGGTGCAGAAATTTGTGTTGAAATTCACGGATCAATGAGGGCTGCCCGGGTAACCAAGGCGCCTCTTTACACTCCGGTGTACCGGAGAAAAAAGGAGTAGGATATGACCTTTGACGAAACGGTACGGTATCAGGATTCTCATGAATGGGCCCGTAAGGACGGGGACTTCTATGTGATTGGTATCAGCGATTTCGCCCAGGATAGTCTTGGGGACGTTGTGTTTGTGGAGTTTCCTGAATTGGGTGCAACATTAAAAAAGGGAAGTGCGTTCGGGGTTGTGGAAAGTGTAAAAGCCGCAAGTGACGTTTTTATGCCCCTGGGGGGTGAGGTGGTAGAGATAAATACCGTATTGAAAGATAGTCCTGAGAAAATCAATCAGGATCCCTTTGGTGACGGGTGGATTTTGAAGATCAAGGCTACTTCCGACCAGGATTTTCAAAACCTCATGGATGCGGAAGAATATAAAAACTATACCAAAGATCTAGACGATTAGAACAGCTAAATAGTGCGCAAACGGTTGTAAACGAAACCAGATATAGCGGAGCGGCCTATGATCCCACCCATGGGTTGTGTCACCGGGGAGCAATGTTACAACCTTTTGCGCACTACAGAACAGGTACGATTCTTCCGGGAAGGGGGTAAGATGGATTTTATTGGGGTTAACCATGATGATAAAAACCGTCAGCTAAAATTTCTTGGACTTGATTCCGAAGATGCATTATTTAGCTCCGTACCTGAACAGCTCCGAGTTTCACCGGCTGCTGACGATAACGGCGTGACTGAGTTACAGTTGCGCCGTTTTTTTTCTGGATTGCAAAAAACACCGGATGGAAGTATTGAGCAGGCCCGGCGATTTATCGGGGCTGGGGCGTATAACCATTTTATTCCAGCCTGTGTGGATGCATTGGCCTCCGATTCTTCTTTTACCACAGCCTACACACCCTATCAACCTGAAGCAAGCCAGGGTACATTACAGGCGTTATTCGAGTACCAGACCTTTATGGGTGAACTCCTGATGATGGATGTGGTGAATGCCAGCCATTATGATGGCGGAACAGCCCTAGCTGAGGCGGTGAGAATGGCCTTTGCTGTACGTCCCGGGGATGATCACCGTGAGTTCGCTATAATTGGGCGGCTGCATCCTGAGATCGTGGAGGTTCTAAACACCTACTGCTCACACCTGGAAATTCGGTTTTGTGAATTCTCCCAAGAGGATACCTTCAGTACTGAAGAGGTGGTGAAGTGGCTTCAGGGCCTGGAGTATCTATTTGCCGGACTGGTGGTATCTCCTGATTTTTACGGCTCTGTGATTGATTATGAGGATGTGGGGCACGAGATTCATAGAAAAGGTGGATTATTTCTTGTTCATACCGATCCGCTTTCCTGCGTTATGTTCGAGCCACCGGGTTCACAGGGTGCGGATATCGTTTCCGCCGAGGGACAACCCTTTGGAATCCCCCTATCCTACGGAGGGCCCTACCTCGGGATTCTGGCATGCAAGGAAGGGTTAGTGCGAAAATTACCCGGTCGGCTCTGTGGTGAGACGGTTGATGATCGGGGACAGCGAGGCTTCGTACTAACCCTCAGTACCAGGGAGCAACATATTAGGAGGGAGAGGGCCACAAGTAATATTTGCACAAATCAGGGGCTCATGGCATTGCGGGCGCTCTTGTACATGGCATGGATGGGTAAAAGCGGATTACATCGTATCGCTGAGCTCTGTTACTACCGGGCGAATTATCTGGCTCGTAAACTTGCTGCTCTACCGGGGGTGGAACTAGTCAACCCGGGAGCTTTTTTTCGAGAGTTTTGTATACGGCTGCCCCGGGGGTGTTCAGCTAAGAATGTAACTGCCCGGTTAACAGCTCAGGGCTTCGAGGCAGGGGTTGCCCTTTCACGATTTGATTCAGGTAACACCAGAGAACTGTTGATAGCGGTAACCGAAGTGAATACCCGTGAATCCATGGATGCATTAGTGGAAGCATGTACCGAGGTTCTGGGGAAGAAAGAGGGGTGATCATGGATTCCTATTCGCGAGTAGTACGCTCTCCCGCGTTGCTTTGGGAAACCCCCGAAAGCGGGGGAGTGCTGAGTAATCTCCCCGAGTTGGATGTTCCCCGGGATGAGTATACCCAGGGAAAGGGGGTACCCAAGAAACGGAGGCACCTTACCATACCCGATCACTCAGAACTGGAGGTGGTACGGCATTTTAAAGGGCTTGGGCGGGCGAATTTCAGCATTGATGATACCATGTATCCACTTGGCTCCTGTACCATGAAGTATAATCCAAAGATTTCTGAGGAGGTTGCAGGCAACTCGGTGTTTAAAAACACCCATCCGTATTCTGAAGCAGGAGAGGAGCTGCATGCCCGGATTGTGCATGGACTCCAGGACTTCTTGGTCTCGTTGACAGGGTTACCGGGGGTGAGCCTAACCCCTGCTGCCGGTGCTCAGGGAGAATTGTCCGGAGTTCTGATTATTCGGGAGTATCAAAGACAGCGGGGTAGCTCACGTCAAGTGATGTTAATTCCCGATAGTGCCCATGGCACAAATCCGGCCAGCGTCGCAATGGCTGGTTTGGTTCCCAAGACAATCAAGACCGGACCGGAGGGACGGCTTCGACTTGCAGATGTTCTTGAGGTGCTTGATGAATCTGTAGCGGGTATCATGGTTACTAATCCAAACACCCTGGGAATCTTCGAACATGAGCTGCCTGCCATCGCGGAGGCCGTGCATGAAATTGGCGGACTGGTGTACGGAGACGGAGCGAACTTCAATGCAATTGCGGGCATTATACGGCCGGGAGATCTGGGTGTTGATATCATGCATATCAACCTTCATAAAACCTTCGGTACGCCCCATGGTGGTGGTGGGCCGGGGGCCGGTCCGCTTTGTGTGACCAGGGAGTTAGCGCCGTTTTTGCCGGGGCCGGTAGCGGTTTCCCAAACCGTTTCTCATAAATCGACGGTGACAGAGTTGGGTAATGATTCCAATGACGGCAGAGAGGGGTCGCGACAGAGCTTTCGCTTTGTTATGCCCGAGCGCTCTGTTGGCAGGGTTAGGACCTTCTACGGAAATTTTGGTATTACCCTCCGGGCCTATGTGTACATTCTTGTTCATGGTCTGAATGGGATACGCCGGAATTCCATCCAGGCGGTATTAAACGCCAATTATCTGAGAAAACGGTTGCAACCTACGCTTTCACCGGCCTTCGGAGATGAGTGTATGCATGAGTTTGTCTGCCCGAATCCTCTGGTTACCCAAGGGGTTCATACGATTGATATCGCAAAACGGATGCTGGATTATGGAATCCATGCACCCACGGTGTATTTCCCTCTTATTGTTAAAGAGGCCCTCATGATTGAACCCACAGAAAGTGAATCATTGGCTCAATTGGATGCCCTCGGGGAGGTGTTGGAGAAGATTGTGAAGGAGGGTCTGGAAAACGCCGAAACCCTGAAGCGGGCCCCGCATAATCTACCCCTGGGTAGATTGGATGAACTGCTCGCGAATAAAAAGCCGGTGTATCGCCACCGGCTTGGGGGTTAGATTAGTCGTCGTGTCCGTCAATGCGCTGGACTTCCACCCGCACATGGGTTAGAAGGGCTGCTGCAGCACCGATAGCCGCGAGTACGGGTGCAAAGAGAGTCAAAGCTCCGCCAACTGCCACACCTGCAGTTACCGGGATCTCAAAAAGGACTTCACCGTTTTCTTTTTTTATGGTGATTTTGCGTACATTGCCCTGATGAATAAGTTCTTTTATCCGCTCGACTAGTTCGCTACCGTTGAATTTAAACTCTTCTTTCTGGCTCATTGTGAATCCTCCTAGAAGTACTATACCACTTCTGTAGAATCTTATTCGAAAAAGTAATAAAAAAAGTGCGGACAGTGTACCATTCTGTCCGCACCATACCAGAAACCACGACCTCTAACAGAGGATCACAGCTGAAGGAAAACCAACGGAATCCCTTCAAAGCATAACCAAAATCCACAGTCTTAGGAGACTTTGTACTGACAATATATAATACCGTACAAAAATAGTCAAGTATAAATGCTAACTATCTCACATGAGATGTTTATACCTTTCGGTGGTAATCGGCTGAGGGCCAGATTGACATTCCGAGGATGCTTGTCTATTTTTCTGGTATGACAGACAAACAAGTACCGATTACCAAGTCTTGGGTTGAGGAGCATCAGGCCACCATTCCTACACCCTACCACCTGTATGATGAGCGGAATATCCGGGAGAACGCCCGGTATGTAAACGGCGCCTTTTCCTGGGTGTCAAATTCTGAGGCGAAGCCCGGGGGATTTAAGAATTATTTTGCGGTGAAGGCTCTTCCTAATCCGGCAATTATGAGACTGCTTCAGGAAGAGGGGATGGGATTTGATTGCAGCTCAGGTGCGGAGCTTGCTCTCTGTGAACGGATTGGGGTTAGGGGTGAGGAAATTATGTTTACCTCTAACGATACCACCCGGGAGGAATATGAGAAGGCAGCTGCGCTGGGTGCGATTATAAACCTTGATGATATTTCCCATATCGCGTTTCTTGAAAAGACCCTGGGTTCATTGCCGGAGCTGCTTTGTTTCCGTTACAATCCGGGTCCACTCCGGGAGGGGAATGTAATTATCGGGAGGCCGGAAGAAGCCAAGTACGGGTTTACCCGGGATCAGATTCTGAAAGGCTATGAAATCTGTAAACAGAAAGGCGTGAAGCGTTTCGGACTCCATACCATGGTTGCCAGTAACGAGCTGGATCCGGATTATTTTATTGAAACTGCGCGGATGCTGTTTGAACTCGCTGTGGAGGTTAAGCAAACTCTAGGTATTTCTATAGAGTTCGTGAACCTAGGGGGAGGTATCGGGATTCCTTACAAGCCTGAGGATACCAGGGTAGATCTCGAGTATGTAAGTACGGGTATTGAAACCTTGTATGAGCAGATCATTGTACCCGAAGGACTGCATCCTCTCAGGATTGTCATGGAGAACGGTCGGATGATTACCGGTCCCTATGGATACCTGGTTACACGTGTTCTCCATCTGAAAAACACCTATAAGTCGTATGTTGGTTTGGATGCAAGCATGGCAAATCTCATGCGGCCCGGAATGTATGGGGCCTATCACCATATTACTGTCTTGGGCAAGGAGCATTCTGAACCGACCTCGGTTTATGATGTTACCGGAAGTCTATGTGAAAATAATGATAAGTTTGCCATCGACCGTTCCTTACCGTCCATCGGGGTGGATGATGTCCTGGTGATTCATGACACCGGTGCCCACGGCCATTCCATGGGGTTTAACTACAATGGGAAATTACGCTCCGCTGAGGTTTTATTGCAGATGGATGGATCCCCCCGGGTAATTCGTAGAAAAGAAACCCTGGAGGATTATTTCGCAACCCTGGAATTCTAATACGAAGCTTGAGTGCTTTCCGGTTGATTGCATCACCCGGATGTATTGGATAGTGCGCAAAAGGTTGTAAACGACACCGATATAGCGGCGCAGGCTATAATCCCACCCATGGGTGGGGTCGCCGGGGTGCAATAGTACAACCTCTGCGCACCAGCGATACATTACGAAGATAGGTACTCTAGTGCGAGGGATGCTGCATACGTCAGGGTGAAAACAATAAAGCTTTTTGATATGGCCCCCATGGAGGGGCCTTTTCTTTGGTGGGATAGACCGCGGCTGATGGCTCTTCCTATGAGGATTACGGATACCCCCCAGCCGACTGTTACAAGCAGCAGGCGGGGGAGATGTATATCCGAGACTAGGAGGGCAATTAGATACGCAAGGGTGATTTCACCGTAGATGAGCACCTTGGAAAGGCGGTAACCAAGAAGTATCGAGAGGGTTTTTCGGCCTGCCTTGGCATCTCCTTCAATATCGCAGGTATTATTCACCGTTAATATGCCAGCAATAAAAATGGTACTCGGTAGGGACGATAGAATCACCCCGGAAGAAATCGGAACATTTTGACTCAATACCACTACGAAAAACAGAATAGAGCCCAAAAACCCTCCGGCAAACAGCTCGCCCAGAGGAGTACGGCTGATGGGTTTGGGTCCCCCAGAATAGAGATACCCGGCTGATAAACTTAATACTCCCAGAATGAGGAGCGGCCATCCCGTTCTAAGAATGAGTATGAATCCGAGAACGATGGCGATAGTAAATAATCCGGCGGAGATGAGAAGGGCGTAGGCAGGAGGTACTTGTTGATGCACCAGTACCTTATCCTCTTCGCGGTTATGCTCGCGATGATCCACCTGATGTTCATAGTCGAAAAAGGTATTAAAGCCGGTGGTCCCCATGTCTACCAGGAGGGCAGCAGAAACGGTAAGAATTAGGTTGGTCAGGTTCAGCTGGAATCCCTGGGCAAGCAGGTAGAGGTGAGCAATGAGCAGGGTGGAGACGGAGACTATTTTTGTTCGTATTTCGACTATGCGAAAAAACTGGTGGGCCGTTAGACTCACAGGATGTGCTCCAGAAAGCGTTTGGTTCGATCCTCCCGTGGATTCTCAAATATGTCCTTCGGCGAACCGGTTTCTACGATTTGTCCCTCGTCCATAAAAATAACGGTGTCTGCGGCGGCACGGGCAAAACCCATTTCATGACTTACGACGAGCATGGTCATCCCTTCTTTGGCAAGATCCATCATAACGTCAAGCACCTCTTTGATCATTTCTGGATCTAGGGCGCTGGTAGGTTCGTCAAAGAGCATGACCTTTGGATTCATCGCCAGGGCCCGGGCGATGGCGACCCGCTGTTGTTGGCCGCCGGAGAGTTGATCCGGGTAGGAGTCAGCTTTGTCGGCGAGTCCCACCCGCTCTAAGAGATGCCTGGCCGTTTCTTGTGCTTCCCCTTTCGGTATGTGTTTTACCGTGGTAGGTGCCATGGTGATGTTATCGAGCACGGTGAGGTGGGGGAAGAGATGGAAATTCTGAAACACCATCCCCACTTCTTCCCGGATTAAACGGATGTCGGTGCGGGGGTCGGTTACCGAATCTTGATCAATCCAGATTTGACCCTTGCTGAGGTACTCAAGGCGGTTAATGCTGCGCAGCAGGGTGCTTTTTCCGCTGCCCGAGGGCCCGATGATCAGAATGACCTGGCCGGGTTTAACGTCTAAAGAGACATTGTTTACGGCAAGAAGCGAGCCGAACCGTTTAGTCGCATTGCGAATAGTCACCCGGTTATGTTCGGGTGGATTTGCAATCTTTGCAGATCTAGTTTTTTTTGCTGTCACGATTGTCTAACCTTTCTTCGAGGATTCCAACGAGTTTAGAGAAAAAGAGGGTCAAAAGAAGGTATACCAAGGCTACCACAGTAAAGGCTTCAAAGTACTCGAAGGTTGTGGATGAGTATTCCCGGGCTCTACGGAGCAGGTCGCTCACCGCCAGGATTGAGACGAGGCTTGAATCCTTTAGCATGGCGATAAACTCGTTTCCTACCGGGGGGAGGATGATTTTAATGGTTTGTGGCAGGATGATCTTTCTGATGGCTTGACCGCGGCTGAGTCCCAGGGCGAGGGCTGCCTCAAACTGTCCCCGGGGTATGGATTGTAATCCCGCCCGGAAAATTTCTGCCATGTATGCCCCGTAACAGATTGTCATAGCGGTGATTGCACTGATAAACGGAGAAAGACGTAAAATTCCACCCAGGGCAAAATAAATATAAAACAGCTGTACCAGAAGGGGAATACCCCGGATTATTTCCACATATACCGTAGCAATGCGGTTTATGAGAATGTTTCGGGATATACGTCCGAGTCCGACAAATAGCCCTACCACCAAGGATAGCAGGATCGAAATAACGGTGACCTCAAAGGTTACGAGTACCCCGTCGGGTATGAACGTAAGAATTGTCCAGTATGGATCAGGTTTTACAATGGGTAAGATAATGAGAAGGGCGAGGGCTCCGAAGAAGGCAATGTTCCACGAGCTGAATAGAGCGTTGTCGCCGCGTTCGGGTATGAGTTGCCCGTCAGATATTTCAATACGAAGACCCCCTTTTACGGGGGTCTCTGAGGTTTTTTCTTTGGATTTCTCGTTTAGTACAGCCACTTTGCCTTAAGCTCCTCTAACTTTCCGGACTGAGTGATTGCCCTGAGTCCGGTGTTAATCAGATCAAGAATCTCGGAATTTCCCTTGCGGACAGCGATCCCGAAATATTCTTCGGTGAAGGGTTCTCCGACGATTTTTAGGTTCTCGGCATAGCTTGGATTCTGCAATGCAAAGTCGGCAGCGATGGGGCTGTCTGCGATTACGGCATCAATATCGCCCTTTTGCAGTGCGGCCATGGCAAGACCAATCTCATCATAGGATTTCAGGGTGGCGTTCTCAATGGACTGTACCGCGATGGCACCAGTGGTGCCCTGTTGTGCTCCGATGCTTTTTCCTGTGAGATCCAAGTGGCTAGAAATATTGGTGTTATCCGTACGGACAACTACCACCTGGCCGGCGTTTACATAGGGGTCTGAGAAATCCATCGATTTTTTCCGATCTTCGGTGATGGTTACAGAGCTAATAACAGCATCATACTGGCCGTTTGCCAGCCCGGCAAAGATTCCGTCCCATGCGGTATTTTTTATTTCCACGGCGAAGCCGGCTTCGGCGGCGATGGCATTCATTACATCGATGTCGAACCCTACGAGTTCTTTATTCTCATTGATGAACTCCATGGGGGGCCAGGTTGCATCACTGGCTACGGTTATTGTGAGAACTCCGTCGGCGCTTTCTTGACCACCTCCGGCGATTGCAAGAGGTAACACGGCCAATACCATGACCAGAGTTACGATAATCTTGATGATTCCTTTCATGTGTACTCCTCCTGTATAATTATTCAGTACAATGTAAAATTATACAGTACGGAAGAAAAAAGTAAAGATAGATTGGGGGGAGTTTCTTGCCGGGACGATTAGTTTCTCCATGCACGAAAGGTTGTACCATCGCCCTTCGACGACACTACCCCTGGAGCTGGTCTGCCTCTAACCCCGCTATATCCAGTGTATTCAACAAGCTTCTCGGCACTTGGGTAGTGTTTATACCGGATTACGGAGATTCAGGTGGAGTAACGAGGTGGGTATCCCCGGTGGGAAAACGGTTATTCGTTTATGTGTTCGAGTCCGTCGTTTATTATGCAGGAGACATGGCTATCTGAGATGGAATAGTAGGCGGTTTTTCCCTCTTTTCGAAATGTGACGAGATTTGCTTGGCGGAGGATCTTCAGCTGATGGCTAATACCCGATTGACTGGCATTCAGAGCTTCCGCAATTTGACCGACGTTGAGTTCTTTATTCATGAGGGCGAAGAGAATGCGCTGCCTGGTTGGATCGCCGAAAACCTTAAAAAAATCTGCGAGTCTTTGCAGGGTCTGGTTGTCCGGGGCAGGATTGTAATCGTGACATAGGGGTTCTACCATGTCGTTCTGGTGATTCATTGTATTACTATACACCAAGGTGGTACTAGGGTCGAGGCTGGGTTGGGAAAAGAAAGCGAATACAGAGTCCTGTGGTGTTGGTATGGGGATTTACTAACAGATCTCCTCCCATACTTTGGGTTAGGGAACGGGCGATGGATAGTCCGAGTCCTAAGCCCTGGTTTGAAGCAGTACCGGCTGCTCCACGGAAGAAACGCTGGGTTATCTTTTCCTCCTCCCCGGGTTCGACGCCGGGACCGTGGTCCAAGACCTGAATCATGACAGCCCCAGCCTGAGGATCGTACCAGGCGGAGATTTGTACGGGCGGTGCTCCGTAACGGTAGGCATTATCCAGGAGGATGGTGAGCAATTGGGTTATGATCTGAGGGTTACCCCAGGGTTCCAGGTCTGGGAGCGCTGCAACCTGTGATGAAATATCCTCCGGACCTATCTCAGTATGGGTTGCTGTAAACTCGTGCTGTACTGTCGTTATGGTGTGGAGCAGATCAAAGGGTTCCTTAGGAATAGGGCTGATTCCTGCATCAAGGCGAGAAAGGGTCAGTAGGTTTTCTACGATCCCCCGCATGCGGAAAAGCTGATTCTCTAGGTCGGAGAGAAGTTCTTGGGAGTCGCCAGAGGAGGTATGGGTGGAATAGCTCATGAGTTCCTTGCGGAGCAGCTCGGTGAAGGCCAATCCTGCTGTGAGGGGGGTTCGTAACTCATGGCTTGCATCTGCGAGGAAGTACTTGAGGCTGTCTCGCTCCTGCTGCAACTCCCTGTACTTTTGGGCTAATCCGTCGGCCATGGCGGAAAACCCGATACTCAGTTGTTCAACCTCTCGACTTCCCGGGTTTTTCAGAATAAAGGCGGTTCCAGGGTTGGGGGGATCCTCATGGGGAGATGTCTTCAGGGAAAATTCCTCAACCCTGGTCTTCAGAGAAAGTAAGGGATTAGCAATATTCCGGGTGATTACCAGGGCCATAATAGATGCCAGCAGCAGACTCAAGCCTGCTGCCGCTGAATACCCCACTAGTGCATCCTTTTGTATACGATCAAGAAACGTCGTTTCTGAAAGGAGTTCTAATGCGGGTGAGCCAGGAAGGGGAGAAAGAGGTACGACAAGGCGGCTGCCGTCGCTGCGGGTGGGATTACTACCCAGGGGTTGGTCAGAACTATTCCGGGAGCGGTGCATGGCTGGTCCCAATTGATCAAAGAGAAAATCATGAAGGGGCATGGTAGGCCGGCCGGAATTTCGTTGGAATAGGATTGAATCTGTTACCTGCCCTGATTCATCGAGGATTCGGAACTGCAACTGAGATTGTTCCTGTTCCCTGGAAAGCAATCGGCGCAGTATCTGGTTATCTAGGGTGCTTAGGTTTGGATCGTTGGCGTTATCTCGTTGACGCCGAAACTCTTCCAGGAGTTGGACAGCCTTCTGCTCAAGATAATCTCTACTGAGGTTCCTCGTGTATCCCCGAAGAAACACCAAAAACAGCCCGCCAAGAAGCAGCAGGCTGAATAGGGTGGTAGAGAGGAGACCGATGGTAATCCGTGACCGGATAGATGGTATCATGTGCTCTCCCATGTACGTAGCGAAAATGCCGTGGTATTAACGACGACCGCGGCTCGGACCCCGGGGGGTGTCAGGTGTTCCGAACCCGCGCTCTTGGAAAAAACCCATGGGTCCCGTCCTGGCATTCCCGAAGGCTCTGCTCATTCCAAGATTGGGGAAGGGGTGGTATTGAATCCCAAGGTAGGGGTGACCATCCTCTGATCCCAGGGTAACAGTAATCTCTTGGGAATCGCTGGATTGTAACAGAGATTGAACCGTGAGCGATACAGAATCTCCGGGTTCCAGTTCTGATATGATACCGGCTACATCGGCGCTGGCCAAGGGTTCGCCGTTTATTTCCGAGATGAGCATTCCAGGGGTAAGTCCTGCCTTCTGGGCGGGGCTATCGGGTTGTACTGCAACAATGACCGCACCGAGGGTACCCGCAGCAGAGCCATCCCAGGGAACTACCTCATCGCCGAAGAACATCCGTCCGAACATTCCCGGCTGGCTGTTTTGGGTTAGAATACCGATGTACGGGCGGAAGAGACGGGTTTCGATGGTAAGGTTCTTTGTAAGAGATGCGGTTCCGCGCTTAATTTCCAGGGCAACGGTCTGACCGGCCTCAAGGTCTGCGAGAGCTTGATCGATATCCTGCCTGGAGTTCACCGCAGTACCTTGGATTGAGAGAATGATATCTCCCCGCTGGAGTCCTGCCTGGTGAGCGGGTGTGTCCTGGATAATCCCGGTGATTAGGACGCCCTCGTATTCCACCAGTTCAAGATCCTGGTTCTGCCAGAGACCCTGCTGTCCCATAGAGCCGTGGTACCCGCCCATGCCGGGAAAGAATCCGTTTCCGCGGTACTGAACCGGTTGTACCGCGCCTTGTTCATCTGTACCTCCTGCAAAGCCTATTCCTGCAATGAGGAGACTAAGAACCATCAGCAAAGCCATGGTCCGTGTCGTGTGTCTATCTTTCATAGAGCACCTCCTGAATTAGGTATGCTCAAACAATACATCCAGCCCTTTAAGGCGGTGTTGCGGTTGCTTTAAGATTTCTTAACATAGGGGCTCACCCTTTCGGCGGCTCTCAAACCCGGCGGAACTGCAGGATCGTGGGGTTCCTTGGGTGATTTATTCGGTGAATCGGTAGCCGAACCCCCGGACAGTCTGAATGAATTGGGGGTTTGCCGGGTCTGATTCGAGTTTTTCCCGGAGATGGCGGATGTGTACGTCGACGGTGCGTTCGTCTTCTAGGAAAATTTGCTCGCCCCAGACAGCGGTAATGATCTGCTGACGCGTCACTACTTGGTTCGGGTTATCCAGGAAGTAGAGCAGGATTCTGGTTTCAATGGGGGTGAGGAAGATTTCTTCTGAAGCAGAGGCTGATTGGCGGTAAAGCCGTTGGGTGCCCCGGTGGAAGGTCAGGGTGCCAAAGACGGTGGAATCACCCTGGGAAAAATTCTGAGAATATGAACTCCGCCGGAGTAAGGCTTTTATGCGGCTCTGCAGCTCCCGGAGGCTGAAGGGCTTGACCATATAGTCATCAGCACCGATTTCGAGGCCGAGAATGGTATCAATTTCCTCGTCCCGGGCTGTTAGCATGAGGACGGGAAGGGTGTTGCCGGATTCGCGGATTTTTTTGCAGATGGTGAAGCCGTCCAGACCCGGCAGACGGACATCAAGGATAACCAGGTCTGGATGGTTTTGGGAGATCCAAGGCAGGGCATGGTCGCCGTGGTCGACGTGGGCGACGGTGTACCCCTCCTGGGTCAGACCCCGGGTTACGGCTTTCGCGATTCCCGGATCGTCTTCGACAAGCAGCAGTGTAGCCATGGTGATAGTATCCGGATTGGACCCCTAGAAGGCAAGGGTTTTTATTGCCTCCAGATTTTTCGGATTTTGGGGGTGATCGCCTTCACTTGTATACATGTATTCCAGAAGCTCGCTATGGGATTCATGAATTCGGTACCGGACCATCTTCATGGTGGAGTTTATCATCTTGTTGGCTTCAGAGAAGGGTTCGGTAAGGATTTGGAAGGTTTTCGGTGTCCACGCCTTGGGGAACCTGCCCTTGTAGGCTGATTCGGAGAGGTATTTGTGGAACTGACCTTCAATGACTGGCAATAGTTTTTCAGGGGAGGTGATTTTTTGCTTGTCCTTGAGGTAGCTGAGGGTATCGCTGTCCAGAGAAATGAGGGCGGTGGTGTACTTCTTATGATCGCAGTAGAGCATGCACTGGCTGATTACCGGAGCCACGTTTACGATAGCTTCCTCAATTTCTTCGGGGCTGTATTTCTCTCCATCGGGGGAGATTAGTAGTGCCTTTTCCCGGCCCGAAACGTACAGAAAGCCGTCGTGGTCCATGCTGCCGAGGTCCCCGGTGTATAGCCACCCGTCTTTCACGGTCTGGGAAGTGGCATCGGGATTGCGGTAATATCCCTTCATTACGTTTATACCGCGGATTATGATTTGCCCCTTGCTGCCCAGGGGCAGCTCAGTACCTGAATCATCGACAATCTTGCATTCAATTCCGGGAAGGATATTTCCGGAGCTGCCGATTTTATGCAGGCCATCACGGTTGGTGGAGATTACCGGGCTTGCCTCGGTTAGACCGTATCCCTGGTATACCGGAACACCGATAGCCTTAAAGAACTGCTGTTGGGTTACATCCAGATATGCTCCTCCGCTGATACAGAACCGGAGATTACCACCGAAAACCTCTCGGAGTTTTGGGAAAATCAGGAGATTGGTGAGGGCAAACGGCCAGAAGTGGAAAAAGCGGGTTACTATTCCCGGCTTATTCCAGGCATCGCCGTTCATAATGATGCGGCTCTTCAAACCCCGGTGGAACAGTTTTTCGATGAACCCGCCTTTTTTCCGGATGGCTGTAAGCATCCGGTTCATGAAGTTCTGGGTCAGGGCAGGAACTGTGAGCAGAAAATCGGGCTTTACTTCCTGTAGATTGATGGGGATATTTCGAAGGATACTCATAGCTCCACCCCGGGCATCTACAAAATAGAGGGAGAATTTCCGCAGAAGGGCTGCGTAGAGGGCGATGGTGTGGGCAAAACTATGGTCAACCGGCAGGATAACCAGGGTTTTCAGTCCATAGGGAATGAAAAACAGGTCGGTGGATTGGGTAACATTGGCGCAGAAGTTCTGGTGGGTGAGCATGGCGCCCTTGGGGTTGCCGGTGGTTCCCGAGGTGTAACAGATGGTGGCATTATGATCTGGACTGATATCCGATTCGATGGCAGCTACCTGGCTCTGAACCTCCTGGATTTTTAGGGCTTCGGATCCTTGGGCGATGAGATCTTCCAGGGTAAAGAGCCCGGAGCCGAATCGTAGACCGGTTTCCGCCTCAATCCGCTGGATGCTTTCCTGATCAGAATCCAGGTAGATGAGTTTAGGTTTTTCCTCAAAACTGCTGTACACCTGAAGAACCTTATCGATGGTAACCTTACTGAAGGCCACTGCCTTTGATTGGGAATGGTTAATCCGGAAGGGGAGCTCCTCGGCCAGTAATTTAATGGACAAGGGGACGGTGGTTCCGCCGGAAAGCAGAATCCCCAGTTCTGATATAACCCATTCCGGCCTTCCTTCTGAGACCAGGCTTAGATTGCCCACCAGGTCGTGGGACAGGAGTGCAGCAGCAAGAGCCCTTGCCTGCTCTCGGGCTTCCTTGTAGGTGGTACCCTTCCAGCCGTCATCAGTCTTTTTAAACAGATAGTCTGAATCGCCGAATTCTTCACAGGCGAAATTTAATAGTTCCGGAATGGTTTTAAACATGAATCACTCCTTGTTGGTCATTAAGACCAGAGCTGAGTATGGATTTTTTTGACATGGTCACTGCTTAGAATACCAGGAAACCAGCAGAAAGCAAAGTAATTATTGAATTGGCTTCAGTAATGGGCTGATCGGGAATGGGCGAATAGGGCAGACCTCTTCAAGAATCGAGGGTGTTTCCAGGGCAGTCGGATAGTATTGGCGCTCAGCTCTTTGAGATGTTTGGTTCATGGTGATTCCAATGCTTCTATGGAGCGTAAAGGATTATACCATCCCCGCTGTCGGCGACCTCTCGTATTGTCCGCCGAGAAATCCCCCAGGGGTCATGAGTGTCTTTGTTTACTGGTTGTCTTCTACCGGTCCATGTTCCGCTGGGGATTGGCGGGCTGGGCCATCCCCTTCGGCCGCAAACCTGGCAAGGATGATTTCCTCCCTACCGAAGCCTCCATAAAATACCAACTCTGCCTCCTCCAGGGTGTCACCGGAGATGTGGTAGCCCTTGGTAAGACTGAGATTTCTCAGGAATATATTCTCATATTCCAGGGTTCTCCCGGCCATCTTTGTACTCGCCAGGGATGAAAACTCGATGGTTCCGCTCTGGGGTGTACCGCCGGTTACCTGGTAACGCCCGAAGAACTGATTGACACCTCCGTGTCCCTTCAAGGGCGGTTCTGCCTGGGGGAGGAGCTGGAACCAGACGGTTCCCTCGGCGGGTTTCCGTGCTGAGTCGGATTCAAACAACCAGGTCAGATTCCATCGTGGTCCCTCAATGGTCGGGATGTTTACCGCGGGTTCGGGGACAGGCTCAGGCTGGGGTGCCGGTTCCTGGACGGGTTCCGGATCGGCAGGAGGAGGGGGTTGTACCGGGGAAGAGGTGGCACAGCTCCAAAGCATAACGGCAACCAGAATGGGAAGCAAAACCAGGGGTAGGTGAGTAAAGCGTTTCATGGATAAAACCATATACTAGATTGGGGGTGTCTGAAAGCCAGGTAGAACAGTTCTTTTTAATGCACATCTTTTTGGCGCGCGAAAGGTTGTAGACGATGCCGGATACGGCGGTGCTCGCTGGGGTCCAGCCCCGGGGGTAATGCCGTCGAGGTGTAATACCACAGCCTTTTCCACACTAGGCAATATATTACTGCAACATACGGGATTGCCGGTAAGAGAAACTTGCGGGCCGGGGTAAATTCTGGTAGTGTCGCCCTATCCATGCGCATAGAAATAACCTATAAACCTGGCCTCGCCGACGGACGGGCAAAGCGGACGGCCCACCGCCTTGCCAAGGTCAACCAATTACCAGTTGACCATGTACGTATTGTCGACGTTTATTGTCTTGACGGAATTGCTGGTCTGGAGCCGGATCAGCTACAGGGAATTTTCTGCGAAGAGGTGTCCCAAGATATTCTCGTTAACCGTTCCTTTGCCCGGGAAGAGAGGGCGAATCAGGATGGCGGTGAGCAGTCCCAGGGCTGGGACCTGGCGGTAGAGATTGCCTATAAACCGGGAGTGACAGACCCGGTGGCGATTACGGTGCGGGGAGCCCTGGAACTGGAGCTTGGGGAAACGCTTCCCGGGGATGCAGTGATTCAGACGGCAAGACAATTCATCATCACTTATAGCCCGAACGTTGAGGCTGCGAAAAAAGAAACCCTGCCCCAGGACATCTCCCGTGCCCTATACAATCCCCTCATTCAACAAGCCGGTGTGATACCCCGCGAAGTCTTTTTTGCCGGGAAGGGATTTCCCGAACTGTACCCCCTGGTACATACGGGAGAGGTAGAACCGGTGCAGATGTACGATGTGGCAACCATGACTGATCAGGAATTGCTGGTTCTCAGTAAAGAACGGCTCCTGGCGCTAACCTTGGATGAGATGCAGGTCATCCGAGATTATTATCGAGATCCTCGGGTTCAAGAAAGCCGCCGGGTCTCGGGATTATCGGCCTTTGCCAGCGATATTGAATTAGAAATGCTGGGACAGACCTGGAGTGAACACTGCAAACATAAGATTTTCGCTGCCGCTATTGAGTACCATGACGGTGCTGAGGTAACGATGATCACCCGGGGGGTGTTCAAAGAGTTCATCAAGGCTACCACGGATGAACTCATGAAGCTGCGACCGGATTTACGGTCGGTGTTTCATGATAACTCCGGTGTCATGGATTTTGATGATGACTATGTGGTCTGCATAAAGGCGGAGACCCATAATAGTCCCAGTGCGCTGGATCCCTACGGCGGGGCTATTACCGGAATAGTGGGGGTAAATAGAGATATACTAGGCACGGGCATAGGTGCATGGCCCTTTTTTAATACCAATGTTCTTTGTTTCGGTCATCCCGATACTCCCCACGAGGATGTGCCCTCCACTCTGCTTCACCCTAAAACCGTGATGGCGGGTGTCCATGAGGGCATTGTTGACGGCGGAAATCAGAGCGGGATTCCAGTGGCCGGCGGAGCCTTCCTCTTTGATGAGAGTTACCTTGGTAAACCCCTTGTGTTTTGCGGTACCGGCGGACTCATGCCCCGGATTATCAACGGCCGCAATTCATGGGAGAAGCGAATAGAGCCGGGAGATCTGGCTGTGATGATTGGCGGCCGGGTGGGGAAGGACGGTATTCACGGTGCCACCTTCAGCTCCCTTGCCCTGGACGAGACATCTCCCACTAGTGCGGTCCAAATTGGTGATCCTATTACCCAACGGAAGGTTATCGATTTCCTCATGGAAGCCCGGGACAGGGATCTTTTTAAGGGACTGACGGATAACGGGGCCGGGGGACTGTCGTCGAGTTTTGGAGAGATGGCAGAGTACAGCGGGGGCATCCGAATCAACCTTGAACAGGTTCTGTTAAAATATCCCGGGTTGGCACCCTGGGAGATTTGGGTGAGTGAGAGCCAAGAGCGGATGAGTCTTGCGGTTGATCCTGCGAAGCGGGAGGAGTTCTTTGATCTGGCCCGCCGGCTGAGCGTTGAGGCATGTGCCATCGGGGAGTTCACCGATTCCGGTAAGATCGAACTGTACTATCAGAACCAGCCGGCGGGTGTACTGGATATGGATTTTGTTCATAACGGTCTTCCCCAGATGAGGCTGAAAGCTCGTTGGGTGGATTCATCCCAGCGCAGACCCTTGTCGGTCCAGGTCGCCGAGGCCATTCGGGAGGTTATTACCAACCGGGGTGGCAATGATGAGATGTTAATCCACCAGGATCTTCTCAATCTTCTGGCTGAGCCCAATATCAGGAGTAAGGAGTCCTTGGTTCGGCAGTACGATCATGAGGTTCAGGGCCGGTCGGTGGTGAAGCCGTTTGTTGGTGAAGCCGGGGACGGGCCCAGTGATGGAGGGGTACTGCAGGTGCGGGAAGGTAGTTACCGGGGGGTGAGTGTTACCCATGGTATTTGCCCCAGGGTGGGTGATGATGATACCTATGCCATGGCCCAGCTGGGTGTTGATGAAGCATACCGTGCCCATATTGCCCTGGGAGGGGATCCCCTGGGGGCAAGTGCCCTAGATAATTTCTGCTGGCCGGATCCGGTTTTAAGCGATGCAACTCCGGATGGGGAGTATAAACTTGCCCAGTTGGTTCGGGCAAATCAGGGGTTACAGGAGATTTGCCGGGCCTACACCCTTCCCCTCATTTCCGGAAAAGATTCAATGAAGAACGATGTTGTTCTGGCGGGAAAAAAGGTGTCGGTACGGCCCACTCTTTTGGTTACCCTTATGGGTATTGTGCCCGATGTCAGGAGATCCGGGACCAGTGATTTTAAGGATCCCGGGGATAGGATCTATCTGATTGCCGGGGGTGATTCCGCCCGGGAAGATACTCCTGATAACCGGATCAGTGATGTTGCTATGGGGGGATCTTACTACGAGAAACTCATTCAGCAGCGGTATAAAGGCGGGTATCTGGATTCTGCTGCCGATTATAGCAGGGACTCCCGGGTGCACCTCGGTGCGGCTCCCAGGGTGGATGTGTCTCGGGCACCGGCATTCTACACTCAGGTTCACGGGCTCTTGTCCCGGGGTATGATCAAGTCCATCCACGACCTTTCCGACGGCGGTCTCGGGGTTGCCCTAGCAGAATGCTGTATCGGAGGGCGGCTTGGAGCTGCGGTTTCGCTTTCAAGCATCGAGGGACTTCATGAAAACCTTGCTGAGTCCCGGTATCTTCAGCAAGCCTTTGCATTGTTTAATGAGGAGCCGAGCCGATTTATTATTTCAGTATCCCCGGAGAAGGAGACAGAAGTACAATCTGCCTTGGATGGATACCATGTGATGAAATTAGGAACAGTTGAATACCCGGAGTTTGGCTTGGAAATTCGCTGGGATGGTGAACCGGGAAACCGATGGTCCATGGATGAGTTATTGATGGCCTGGAATACCGGATGGGAGGAGTAACCATGGGCATGAGTGCAGCGCGGACAGTGCAGGTCGGGATTATAACGGGCTTCGGAATCAACGCTGATAAGGAGTTGGGACAGGCTTTTACCCTTGCCGGAGGCGAGGTTCGGTATTGCCATATCAATGATTTACGGGCAGCGCCTGAATCATTGCTCGACTTTTCTATTATTGCGTTTCCTGGTGGGTTCTCCTTCGGTGATCATGTTGGATCCGGGAAGATCCTGTCCCATTTGGTTCGAGTCCAGTTTCGGAATGTCTTGGATACACTGATTGCAGGAGGAGGATTGATCCTCGGTATTTGCAACGGTTTTCAAACCCTGGTGAAAATGGGGATACTACCCAATCTGAACCAGGATTGGACCCCCGAGGTGTCCCTCATTCATAATGAGTCGGGTGAATTTGTGGATCGATGGGTAGAACTTCAGGTCAACCCGAGAAACGGTTCCCCATGGCTCCATGGGTTGTCTGAAACCCATATTGAGTACCCGATTCGTCACGGGGAGGGCCGCTTTATTCCTCGGGATGATACGGTATTGAACCAGTTAAAACAGGGGAATCTCATTGCCTTTCAGTATGCCGAGAATCCTAATGGATCTGTGGATGCCATAGCGGGAATTACTGATGAGACGGGCCGGGTTCTCGGGCTTATGCCGCACCCGGAGGCGGCGGTGTCGTTTTATCAGAACCCCCGGTGGGCTCGCCAGGAAGCTTCTGGGGGACCCACTCCGGGATTGCAGCTACTGAAGAATGCCGTGGACTGGGCGGCCGGGATTTAATTACCCGGTTGTTTCTTCTGATGGTTGTGGGTACCTTATATAGAGATGCGAAATACAATGTTAGTTGAGGCAAGGGTTTGGACCCTGCTCCGGACCGACCGGGGTAGTGCTGTTCTGGTTAAACCCTTGGAATCCACCCGGGTGGTGCCAATATTTATCGATACGCTGGAGATTCGATCCATTCGATTGGGACTGGGGAAGGTGTCGTTACCCCGGCCGCTTTCCCATGATCTCATGCTCAGCATTTTTGACAAACTTCATCTGGTTGTAGACCGGGTAGAGATCAATGACCTGCAGGATGGCATTTTTTATGCTCGCATTATTGCGCGCCAGGGGATGAAGAAATACGTGTTCGACTCTCGCCCATCGGATGCTTTGAGTATAGCAGTCAGGGTGGAATGCCCGGTGTATATCGCCGAGTTCATTGTTGATGAGACGGGCATACCTGAAACAATGTTCACTGAAGCTCCGGAAATCAGCCCGACGGAGCTTGAGGAATTGATGTCGGTAATGGATGAGGAAGAACGGACCGAGCTGGAGTCTGAAGTTTCTCCCGGGAGCAAATCAAAAAAAGAAGAAAACCCCCTAACACTGATTAGAGAACAGCTTGAGCAGCGGTTGGCTGCAGCTGTGGCAGTGGAAAACTATGAAGAGGCTGCTGCTTTGCGGGATGAAATCAATGATATCGATCGGATGAGTGGGGAACAGTCAGCTAGCAATCCTAATCATGACGATAAATCGGATGAGAATCCCGGTAGTTAGTGCGCAAATGGTTGTAAACGACACCAGATATAGCGAAACAACCTATAGGTAAACCCATGGGTGGTGTCTCCGGGGTGCAATGTTACAAGCTTTTGCGCACTAAGAACCGCTTACCGCCGCCGGCACTGGAATCTACTGGTTCCTCTGCATAGTGCACCCTTATCGACCGCTTACCTCCTCCGACTTCGGTGTATTAATAAATATGACGCCTTAGGCGGAAATAAAGAATGCTGATTGCAGGATCGAAGCACCACCTCCCAACCGTGTCAGGGTGATTCTTGCTCTGCCTGCCTTTGGGCAATCAGGGACTCCAGATCCCGAACAAGCTGGGTAAGTTCGGAGTAGGTTTCCTGGGAAATTTCTTCCGGCGCATAGAGAGAACGTTCCAAAAGCTGGAGGATCCTTGTACTAATTTCTCGGGCATATTCGGGAATAGCTCCGACAATCTCCCTGAGAGTCATGTGTTGGGTCAGAACAACACCAAGGGAAATCGCGGCATCAAGAAATCTACGGAAGAGATCTATGAGGCGATTAAGGGTCTTGTTTCGTTTACCCTTCAGTGCTTCAGTTGTTCGCACCTGGGTGAGATAGCTTTGTAAAAACTCGTCCGATGAGAGTCCGGCTTTTCTTGCCCAGGATCGGTGTCGGAAACGAAAGATACTCTGTAAAAGCGACCATATTCTTGCTAGAATTTTTCCTACACCCCGGAATAGGTTTCCAAGCCAGCTCCGGGAGAAAAACTGGCCCAGGGTTCTAAGTAAGTGACTCAATCCTCCATGCTGGATGGCGGGATATACTAAAAAGATAATAACCCCCAGTACAGCACCGATTTTTAAGGAATTAATAATAATCTCTATGAAAATAGTCCAGAACTCCGAGGGTTGGGCCGCGACCTCCTCCATAGGGGGCTGTCCCCATTGGGGCAACTCGGAGGTAGTGGTCAGAAAGTGTTGAATTTCCATAGCCGTCTGGCTAGATCGGTCCGATGAGAAAATCCCCACAATCCAAATAAAGATTGATTCAAGCACAGCCAGGGGTAGAAGGGAGCGGTTACGGGCGATGAAGAATGGGATGAGAAACGAAAACCCGATAAGCACCAGGGCAAGCCCGACCCGGGTTACCCGTTGCTCATCCGAAGCAAGACAGGTCCGCTGAATCGTACGGTGGTCATCCAAATAGGTGTTCCCCAAAGCAAGTCCGGCCAAGGCAAAGACGCCTGATATAATGGCAGAAATTTGGAATGGCAGGGTGATTTGAACCTCTCCGAGCCACAGGGTTAGTGTCATGAGGATGAGCAGGAATATTCCTCCAATACTCCCCCGGTTCAGAGATACAATCCGGGACAACCCATCCAGAATCCGCGGATGATCCTGTTGCAGTACGTGGAGCAGGTCTTCACCGCGTTTACCCGCCATATCCAAGAGGAGTTCTTCACGGTCGAGCAAGGCATTATGCCGGGAGCCCATGAGCCAAAACACAAAAACGGAGAAGAGTGGCGGGCTAAGGGTTGCAAGGCTCGGTAAAAACCGGCTGAAGTCGGTCAGGGGACCTGGTAGAAAAAGACCTGCGAGTAGATAACTTACTACACCGGTAACAATAAAGACTCGAACCCGCAGAAAGCGGCCCGTATCCGGTCCTGTAAAGAAAAAGGTTATAATCAACTCGGTAGCTACTGCAGCTAGGCAGATAATGAGAAAAAACCAGAGGGGCACACCCAGTGGCTGAACGAAGGCAGTCATCAGGGCTGATAGGAAACTCAGTACAGCAATACTGAAGGATACGGCGTACACCCCGGCGATAATAATGTGAAATCCTGTTAATAGATTCTGAGGGGTCCGGTCCTGATTAGTCATTCAGTACATCCTCCCCGAACTCCGTTATGGTAAAGACCCGAAAACGATTACCCGGCAGGAGATCATGACCGGTGATGCGCTGGGGTTGGGAAATTTTCTCGTCGAGAATCCAAAGGTCGATGTTCCAACTGTGGCTAAAGGGGGCTATGGATTGGGAGAATTCCTCCCTGTCCAGGCTCGGGCCAATGTAGATAATCCGGGTACCCGGGGAAGGTCTGAGACGGAGAACCTGATTAAATAGTTCTCTGGAACCTTCAGGCCAGCCTTGGGCCGGTCGGGTGAGGATGGCTAACCGGCTGAGGATATGGGAGGCTTGTCCCCGGCCCTTGCCGCTGGGTATACAGAGCAGGGGTATCTGGGATTCCTCTTGGCTGGGCTGTTCCGGGGGGGCTTCTGTATCATCCAGGGCTTCCCCGGTATGGGCCATGGTAACTCCGTTGGTTACAAATGCTACATGTTCGCCCAACTCTCCCCAATAATGTACTGCCGAAGCGGCCGCTTCCACTGCCCGTTCGAGGTGGAGGTGGGCTCTTCGGCCCTTAAAATCTTCGGGATTCAGGTTCAGGAGAATGATTCCCGGTACGGACAGGGTTGCCAGATACTCTGCTACCTGCATCTGACCGGAACGTGCGCTGACCTTCCATTGGATGCGTCGGGGATCGTCCCCGGGTTCATATTCCCGGATGTTTCGAAACCGGCTCGGATCTTCATAGAGGGGGTTCTGAATTTTCAGGGGGCCCATGGGAGCTCCCCGTTGGAGGAGCAATTCCAGGGGAAATATCCGGGGGAACACCAAAAAAATGCCCGGGAGGGTGATGGTCCGCTGCCAGGGGAAAAAGCCCATAGGATCTGATGACTGGAGGGTGATGGGTCCGAGGGCGTACCGTCCGCGTTCGTGGGCCTTAACATGGTATGAAATTCGTACCCTCTGTCCCGGAGACAGGGCGATTACCTGGCGTTCCCGGTCGTCGGAGATGAGTGCCCCCGGCTCATCGGCAATCAGCAGGGTCGGAACCGGGAGGGGCAGATAATTGGTGACAATGAGTTGGGTTTCGGTCTTGGTGTGCCGATATGCCACTACCTGAGATTCCGCCCGGTCCACCCAGATGTGTTTTTGCATGAGGCGTGAGTACACCCAGGAGAGCAGTACCAGCAACAGGGTAGATAGGGCTATCCACTGAAGAATCTGCAGGGGAATGAATACGAGGATAAAAAGACTGATGCCGGTGAGTAAAACAGTACCCCGCACTGGTGGATCAGCCCTCCTTGGGCTCGGAGACCAGGGGAACCTCGGTAGCTTCAATCAGTTCGGTAATCAATTGTTCCGGGGTAGTGCCGCGTATTTGGCTTTCTGGTTTAACTATAATCCGCTGAAGAAACACAGGCTGAACGAGCTCCTTCACATCATCGGGGATTACGTAGTGGCGGCCCCGGAGGGCGGCTAGGGCCTGGGCAGCTTTGGAAAGGGCGAGGGTACCTCGGGGGCTGACACCGATTCGAATGGAGGGATGGTTTCGACTCGATTCTACCAGGGTAACAATGTAATCGAGTATTGAGGGATCCATGTAGACGTGGTGGAGGATACCCTGTATGTCCGCCACCTCTTCGGGGGAGGTTACCGGGGCGAGATCCTCAATGGGGTGTCCCGTTCTGCGTTGTCTGAGCACCACCTCTTTTTCTATATCCCGGTGGGGGTAGCCCAAACTGAGGGTCATCAGAAAACGGTCCTTTTGGGCCTCCGGGAGGGGAAAGGTTCCCTCAAAATCAATGGGATTTTCGGTGGCAATGAGAAAAAAGGGTTTGGGTAGGGTGAGGGTGTGACCATCTACCGAAATCTGTCCCTCGGCCATGGCCTCTAACAAGGCTGATTGGGTACGCGGAGTGGCACGGTTAATTTCATCTACCAGTACCACATGGCTGAGGATGGGGCCCCTGCGAAATCGGAAGTTTCCTTCCTGGGGATTATAAATAGAAACACCGAGAACGTCGGTTGGCAGAAGATCCGGGGTCCCTTGGATGCGGCTAAATCTTCCTCCCATACTGGTTGATAAAGCCCGGGCAAGGATAGTTTTACCGGTTCCCGGCAGATCCTCTAGGAGTATATGACCGCCCAGGAGAAGGGCTACCAGCATATGTTCCACAACCTGGGGTTTACCGAGGAATACCTTTTCCACCTCGGCGGTTATTTTAGCCGCCCATTCTTGAGTCTGGGCTATCTGCTGCCTGCTGACTGTTTTGCTCTTGTTCTGTTGATCTGCTGCCATTATCCTGCTCCGCTGCCTTGAGATACGTTTCTTTATCGACCATGTAGTAGCGGCCGGAATTGTTCCAGAGAGAGAATCCTGATCCGCCGCCATTTATGGTACCACGAATCTGAAGATTCAGATACTCGGTATATTCAGGATACTCGTATCGAAGCTCCCCGCCGATGAGGAAGGCCTGAATGTACGGACGGATAAGTGCGCGATCTCCTGTAATGGTACGTGCTCGGATAGTGCCCTCATCGTAGAGGGTTTCAGCACGTTCAAAGTAGGTCTGTTCCGGGAGGAAGTCCCGGGCGTAGTGGCTAGGATAGGCCATGGGGCTAATGACATCCACATAAAAAGATATTGCCTCAATGTCTTGTCCCAGGTATCCCATCCGTGCCCAGGCATTGAAGCCGAACACATCGGTTCCAATAGGAATGGTAAGGGCTTCTCTGGCTTTCCGGAGAAAGCTGCTCAGGGCTTCAACCCGGTGGGGGATGTCATCCTCGGAAGCCGCACCCGGTTCCGGCCAACCCGCCCGGGCGAGAAGCTCGGGGTGGACCACCAGGCCAGCTGCCTGTTGCTCCTCGTAACCCTGGGGGCGGGATTGGGAATCACGTTGCTCGTAGTAACGGCTGCGGATGTTCCGGGTAAGCCCGTCGGAGGGAAAACGGATGTAATCGAACTGGATTTCATCTACACCCAGCTCTTGAAGTTCCCGGGCTATGGCGATGTTGTACTGGTGGACAAAATCCGCATAGGGATCGACCCAGTACTCGATCTGAACCCATTTGGATTCGGGTTCGGGATTTTCCTCCGAGGCGGCCGGGGTTTCCTGGCGCCAGACGCCCCAAGGTGCGTTTTTTGTGTGGTCCCAGAGGGCATAGGAATGGTTTTTATACCGGTAGAGCTGTTTGTCCTTAAACACCACTACCCGGGCAATAACATAGATTCCGCGTTCATGGGCTTTCTGGATGAGTTCCTCAACATCAAACCGGATCCACTGGGAATCCACCTCGTCGATGATTTCCAATTGCGAGTCATAGGTTAGGTTCCCCTGATCGTCCTTAAAATCCACAATGATGCTGTTCATGCCATGGTCTTCAACAAAGTCCAGGTGTTCTTCTAGGTTGTTTTCTGCCTGCCAGGGATTGAGATAGATGCCCCGCTTATCCGATGCTTGCTCCCGGCGTCGCCAAAAATCCTCGTCTAGTTGCTTCGTCTGGGCGGCTTCTTGGTTGGCTGCAGGAGGTATGGGCCAATTCTGGGGATAGAGGGGCAGCAGCCGTCGACTGCGGGGGCTTGAGGCATCCCGAGGAAGGTCCAGGGGCCGAAGGTAGCCTCCCTGAATGGCCGGAACCCGACTGGAGAGGTCTTGGGAGGTACCCATCCAGGTGATGGCTGCCCTGTCCATGCTGTATTCATACCAGGTGTTGCTGTATCCCTCCCGGATAAGCAGGGTATTCGGGGTTTCGGGGTGAAACAGTATTGCGGCTGCTTCATTGTAAAAACCGGCGCCTTGGTAGAAGGTATTCAATCCCCCCCGGTCGTTCAGGAGGCTCCAGGTTTTACCATCGTCGGTGCTTTCGTAAAAACCTTCGAAGCTGGTTCCGATGATAATATGCCGGGAATTTCGGGGGTTTACGGCTGCGGCGGTGAGATAGGTGCTCGTGTTTATTTCACTCAGGGGATCCAAGGATTCCCAGGTAGTTCCGCTGTCTGAGCTACGGTATAACCGCGTCCGGGATGGGTACACGAGTACCTCCGGGGGATCAGTTGGGGGTGAATCCTGTAGACCAGATGAGGATGAAGCGGGTTGATGCTGGGAAACCAGGGTAGCTGATGGGGACTCTCCGGGTTTCTCCGAGGGCACCGGGGTACCCCCTTCCGGGGAAGGGGTGAGCACCTCCGGTCGGGTAGCACCGGCATTAAAATCACCCTTTCCATTTGAAGAAATGAAGGAAGTACTATATACAACTCCGAGGGTCCCCAAAAGGACCCCCATGACACCCGAGATAAGGATTGTTTGCTTTTTCACCCGGTCAGTATAACCGGAACGGTATTGCTTGTGCACCTTTTGTCGGCTTGCTACAATTAGAAATACAAGGAGATTTGATTACGATGAAATTTTCAGGATTAAACCGCCCTCTTGCGGGGGTGCTGGTTCCCGTGTTCTCTCTGCGGTCGAAGGAATCAGCCGGGACGGGAGAATTCCTGGATCTAGTACCCTTCGGAGATTGGTGTAAAAAGTCAGGACTTGAGGTAATTCAGCTGCTGCCGGTTAACGATACGGGGGATGATCCTTCGCCCTACAGCGCCCTGAGCGCCTTTGCCTTGCATCCCCTGTATACCCGGGTGCAGGCCCTCCCCGAGCTGGATTCGGTGAAAAATAAGCAGGAAATCATCAAGAAGCTTGCAAACCTGCGGGTAAGCCATGATGGATCCTCCCGGCTAGCCTACCGCGATGTCCTGTACGGCAAGCTTGAGATTCTTCATGATGTGTTCCGTGCCAATGAGGCTGTCATTACAGCGGATAGCGAACTCAAGACGTGGATAAAACGCAATCCCTGGGTGACGGAGTATGCGGTATTCCGAGCCTTGAAGGATCGGGAGCAGCTGCGGAGCTGGGTTGAGTGGTCAGATAATATCCAGCCGACCACTGAAGACATTCAGAAACTGTGGAAGTCGAAGAAATTACCGACCTTGTTCTATGCCTGGATTCAGTACCGCCTGGAGCAGCAGTTTTTGGCTGCAGCGCAGCATCTTCAAACCCTGGGAATTCTGTTGAAGGGTGATATTCCCATTCTGATGAATGAGGACAGTGTGGATGTCTGGGCTCACCGGGATATCTTCTATGTGGACCAGCGAGCTGGTGCCCCTCCCGATGGGTTCAGTCCCGAGGGTCAGAACTGGGGATTCCCCATTTACAACTGGGATGCTTTGCAGGCTCAGGATTACGGGTGGTGGCGCCGTAGACTGCTACAGGCAGATAAGTTCTACCAAGCCTACCGGATCGACCATGTTTTAGGATTTTTTCGGATCTGGACCATCGGCACCGAGCATAGTACCGGAGCCCTGGGATATTTTAATCCGGCCGCGTACATCCACCGGGCAGATTTTTACCGGAAGGGATTCGACGATGCCAGGATACGGTGGTTGAGTGAGCCCCACATCCGCGGTGAGCATATTCGGGGTGTTTTCGGTGTGCGTTCCGATGAGGTAATTAAGCTCTGTTTCAGCCAGGTTGGCAATGAGGATCTCTATGTCTTTACCTCAGCAATAACGGGTGAGAAGGCCATCCAGGAGTTACCCATTGCATGGCAGGAAAAGGATACCCTGTTGGGCTGGTTCAGAGATCGAACCTTCATTCAGGTTAATGACCATGAGTTTGCTCCAGCCTGGACGTTCCGGGATTGCAGCCGGTTCCAGGAGTTGGGGGACGGTGAGAAGGCAGCCATTGAGGAACTGGTGGCCCAGAAGGGTGGAGAGAGCGAACATCTCTGGGCACAGACGGGTAAGAGACTCCTGGGATTTATGCGAGAAACCGTCGAAATGCTGACCTGTGCGGAGGATTTGGGTGCAGTTCCTGACTGTGTTCCCCGAACCCTTGGTGAACTTTCCATCCTCGGTTTAAAGATTCCCCGATGGTCCCGGCGCTGGCATGAGCCCGGGCAACCCTATGTTCCAATTTGGGACTATCCCTTTTTGTCGGTATGCGCCCCTTCCGTCCATGATACCTCCACCCTGCGGGATTGGTGGGAAAATGAAGACGGCAGCGAGGCTTTCTGGTACAGCTTAGGCTGTCATGAGGGATATCCCCGAGACTTCAACCCTAGTATTGCTCAGAAGGTGCTCAAGAAGCTTATGGAAGCCGGATCGGCCCTGTGCGTTTTTCAGCTCCAGGACTATTTTGCCCTCTACAATCCCTACAGGGTCGATGATCCTCAGGATGAACGGATCAATATACCTGGTACAGTCCAGGAGACGAACTGGTCCTACCGGATTCCTATGACCATTGAGGATCTGCAGAAGGAGGACGGTTTTACCGCTGCGGTCCGAGATGTGACCTCGGTACGGGCACAGTCCTAGCCTGGCTCTGGATGTACCTTCTGTGCGGGCTCAGTCTGATCCCCGGTCTGGGGGAGGGTTTCTAAATCCCCCGAGAGCCATGGGGATCCGGGCACAGTCCTAGCTTGGCTCGGCGGAAGATTCTTTGCCCGTCCCCGGCTGGTAACCTAGTGCGTAAAAGCCTGTGATCTGCCCTGAGTATCGTAGATTTATCCGGGAACCGATCCAGGGTAGTCCAGCCGGGGGGTAAAAAGCTCTATTGCTTCGCGCGCTCGGCGAGGGCCATGGGAGTATTCGGTCAGAACCCCGGAACCCACCCGGAAGGCCCGACGGCAGAGAGGTTCACCCTGCCCTGGGCGTAAGTAACTAAAAATGGTTCACAAAGAACCGGTAAAGAGGGTTACACTGGTAGTAGCAGCTTCCTCCGCGGAGGGGCCTGCACAGTGTAACCCTTTTTTTGGGGAAAACGGGGGGACGGTTACAGACCGTTATTTGAAAGAAAAGGAGTCCGCTATGCCAGAAATTACCACCACAACCAACGTCTCGCGGGAGTTCCATATCCGGGGATCATTACGGAAGGCCCTTAACTGCTGTGAGGAATTATTCTCCAGCGAAGGTCCGCTGGTCTTTGCCAACCTTAAGGCAGCTCGGGAATTCACCAAGAGCTACATTGAATGGAAGGTGGCCCAGGGTGAGCCCGAGCCGGTTATTCGTCCCGAGGATGTCTATGCCATGGGCCTGATTGATGAAATTAACCATTTCGTTTTTCATCTCTACCGTCAGGAAACCAGGGAGAGCATGCTTCAGGATGTACTAGTTGAAGCGGAAAGACAGCTGGGTTCCAAACCTGTGCAGGAATGCATCCAGGCCTTTACCCAGGAATTTCCTCCGGGCCCGGTTTTTCGGGAAACCATGGGCATTTCTAAGTATTTGGAAGGGAACCACGGTACCCAAGGGGATTCAGGCTGGGCTGTATCTCTGGAGGAAGGGATTATGCTGTGGCTGCAGTCGAAAAATCCCGGATACGATATAGCAGCCGATTTATTTGAGCACCAAGCTCTGGTGGAAGAAACCCAGTTTTCGGATCTCATTACCACCATCCGAAACTATCTCGCGAAACAGCCTGTCTTCGGGCCCGATAATCAGCCCATTCTGGATATGCTCCGATCCCCAGCCATAGCTCATCCAGACTCATTACAGCAACAGCTTGAATTTATCCGGGACCGTTGGGGGTACCTTTTAGGGGATCGCTTTCTACGCCTCCTACGGGGGATTGATTACCTCAATGAGGTTAACCAATTTGCCGCCAACATGGGGAAGCTCTGGGGAAAACCGGTTACCTCAATCATGGATTATACCGGACTGGAGGAGTATGAGCGGTTTAGTCCTGACCGGGATTGGATGCCCCAGGTTGTCATGATCGCTAAGAGTACGCTTGTCTGGTTGGATCAGCTTTCCAAACAGTATAACCGGGAGATTCGGACCCTGGATCAGATCCCCGACCAGGAGCTTGATATTTTGGCTTCAAGGGGATTCAACGGTCTGTGGCTCATCGGCTTGTGGGAGCGGTCGGATGCCAGCAGAAAGATAAAGAATCACTGCGGAAATCCCGAAGCGGCAGCCTCAGCCTACTCCTTGCATGACTACGATATTGCAGGAGCCCTGGGGGGTTGGGAGGCGCTGGAGCGCTTGCGGGAGCGGTGCAACTACCGGGGTATCCGCCTTGCCAGCGATATGGTACCCAATCATACCGGAATAGACAGCCATTGGATGCATCACCATCCGGACCGATTTCTCCAGCTGCCCTACAGCCCATTTCCATCCTACACCTTTAACGGCGAGAATCTGTCATCCCATCCGGATGTGGGCATTTATCTGGAGGATCATTATTACAACCAAAGTGATGCAGCTGTGGTCTTTAAGCGGGTGGATTTCCGCAACGGCGACACCCGGTATATTTACCATGGTAATGATGGTACCCATATGCCGTGGAATGACACCGCCCAGCTGAACTACCTGAACCCCGATACCCGGGAAGCAGTCATTCAGACGATTATCCACGTCGCTCGAAATTTCTCCATTATCCGGTTCGATGCGGCCATGACCCTGGCAAAGAAACACATCCAGCGGCTCTGGTTCCCCGAGCCGGGGAGGGCCGGAGACATTCCAAGCAGAGCCGAACACGGGATGAGCCATTTTGAGTTTAACCAGGCCATTCCCCAGGAGTTCTGGCGGGAGGTTGTGGACCGCTGTGCTGTGGAGGCTCCGGATACCTTGTTGCTGGCTGAGGCGTTTTGGATGATGGAGGGGTATTTTGTACGGACCCTCGGGATGCACCGGGTATATAATTCTGCCTTCATGAATATGTTGAAAAATGAAGAGAACGGGAAGTATAGGCAGACCATCAAGAATACTCTGGAGTTCGACAAGGATATTCTCAAGCGCTTTGTGAACTTCATGAATAATCCTGATGAGGAAACGGCAGTCGCCCAGTTTGGGAAGGGAGACAAGTACATCGGGGTTTGCACCCTGATGGTCACCATGCCGGGCCTGCCGATGTTCGGTCATGGCCAGGTTGAGGGATTCCATGAGAAATACGGAATGGAATACCAGCGGGCATATTTTAACGAGGTACCCGACCAGGATCTCATTACCCGCCATGAGCAGGATGTCTTCCCCCTCATGAAAAAGCGCTACCTCTTTGCCGACGTTCGGAATTTTTATCTCTATGATTTTTACAGCGACGGCGGCTGGGTGAATGAGAACGTGTTTGCCTATTCCAATGCAACAGATTTGGAACGGGCTCTGGTGGTCTATAATAACTCCTACGAAAGGACCTGGGGTTTTATAAACCAATCGGCAGGGTATGTGGAAAAACTTGAAGCCGGCGAGAAGCAGTTTCGTCAGACTACCCTGGGAAACGCCCTTCGCTTACGGAATGAGGACCACTGTTACCTGCTGCTCTGGGAACAACGGAGCGGGTTGTGGTTTATCCGTAAGTCTACGGAGCTCCTTCATTCCGGATTATACATCGAATTGAATGGGTATTCCTCTCAGGTGTTTATGAATATCCATGAGGTTGAGGATAATAAATTCGGTCATTACCGGATCCTCCATGAGCAGCTCCAGGGACGGGGGGTTAAGGATATATCCCAGGCCATCCGTGATATCATCCTTGAGCCAGTGTATCGGGGCTTTAAAAGCCTTTACTCCCCTGAATATCTGGAAAAGTTTGAGGAATTCCTGGGGATAACAAGTGGAAAAGCACCGAAATTGATCGCATGGTTTGTGGATTCCTTGAAGGCATTTTTGGATGGAATACAGGAATTCCTCAGTTCATCCACCGATCCAGAGCAGATAACCACCAGATATGCACAGTATTTACAGAATATTCTGGGCATTCATCGTTTGTTGGCTAGTTCTGAGGAAGCCGCCAAGAACAACCTTGTGGATGAATTTACATACATCGCCCCGAGACTCTTCGGTTCAACCGGGAGTGAATCCTTCGGCTCGTCAGCTGGAGAGCCCGTAGGGCTAACCCTTTCTGCCTTTGTGATCCTGGCAGCCCTGGGTGAACAGGATGACGAGTGGTATTTGGAAGGGAAGATTCAGGAAATCACCCAGAAGCCACTCCAGCTTGAGGTTCTGTTCAAATGGATTGAGTCCTATGAATCTTGGGCATCCGAGATCCCGGCGCGTGAGGATCTGGTCGGCGCCTTGGACATTCATGCCGTCGTAGAATTCATCGGTGCCAACTATTACGATGGTGTAGTTTGGTACCGAAAGGAAGGAATGGAGGATTTTGCCTGGTGGGCCTGTGTATACCATCTCCTCCAGGGAAAATCGGTTACCGTTTCTGGGGTACGGAAGAGTTACCAGCGCAGTATCGAATGGCTTTCGGCTATGGAGGCCTCGGGGTATGATCTTAACAGACTCTTAGAGCTTGTAGAGCAGTCCAAACCGAAACAGAGGGCCAATTCTAAAACCGTAAAGAAAAACACCTCCGATCCAAAGGCTAAAAAACCGAAGCCAGGATCGAAGGATGGTAAACCCTCTGGAAAGGGTGCATCCACGGCCGCAAAAAAGAAGGCCCCGGGTTCGAAGGCAAAGGGTAAGGATGGAACTAAGCCCTAACTAGTGCGTAGAAGGATGGATGTAGAGGACCTAGGATTCGGCGGTTCCCCCTAGGGCTCCCCTAGGGGGAGAGTCTTCAGTAACGGAAGACACAACCGTCTGGACACGATCTAATACGCGAAGAACAAGTATATAGAGCCTCTTTGGTGAGCCCCTGATTACCTATAGAGTGCGCAAAAGGTTGTAAACTACACCAGATATGGTGGTTCACTCCGGCACCCGACCCGGGATAGTGCCGCTGGCCTGAAAGATTACCAGCTTTTTGCGCACTTCCGATTACCCCCGGTATTCAGGGGCTTTTGGGGGGATGGTCATCCCTAGGGATTCGGTGGGCAAAGCCGGACTCGTACCATTCGCGGGCAGTACCTAGGTTCTTGGGAATTACCTGAGAACCTGTAGGGCCAATAGGCTGATATCATCGTCGAAGTGATCGCTCATGGACAGAGCTCGCACCTGGTTTACCACCTCGTCGAGGTTGGCTTGAGCCCTATTCCGCAATAGAGGTAATAACCGGGTGAACTCCTGGAGGCCGAGCATTCTTCCGTTGGGTCGGGCAATCTCGAAAATTCCGTCTGAGAACACATACAGATAATCCTGGGACTGCATCTGGAACGATCCGGTCTGGTATTCGTGTTCGTCGTCGGCCCCCATCAACACATCCTGGGTATTCAGAGTGAATATTTCTGGTTCAGGGAGATTCTGAGGGGGATGATCTGGGGATGCGGTGATAACCGGAGCCGGGGGACGAATAAGCAGGGCCGGAGGAGCGCCACCGCTGGCGTATTTTAGATGTCCTGTCTCTACATCCAGGACGCCGTACCAGATAGTGAAGAAGGCATTCACCTCCGCTTCGCTCTGGAAGCTCTGGTTGAGTTTTGTTAACAAATCTCCGGGGTTGTAAAAATCCGCACCAGGTACAGCCCGATTATTGAGGGCGTTGGACAGACTCACCGAAAGCAGCGCAGATTTAATACCGTGGCCGCTTACATCGAGAACAAAGAGAGAAAGGGTGTGGGAATCCAGCCAGTAATGGCCGGCGTAGTCTCCCCCCAGCTGGGCGGAAGGAATGAAGGTGAGGCCGGTTTCGACCTCGGGAGTGGTAATGGGTTTGGGCAGTAGACTCGATATGTAGTGGGCTGCGTCCGATAATTCGCCGGCCAGGGCTTGTTGGCTCTCAATGATGGCCTGAAGGTAGATTTCTTGTTGTTCTTGAAGGCGTTTTCGCTCCAGGGATGCGTCAATTCTGGCCCAGAGGATTGATGGTTCAAAATCCTTGGGCAGGTAGTCCTCTGCGCCGAGCTTAATGCACTGGGCCACGCTCTCAGAGCTGTCGAGACTGGAAATCATAATTACGGGAATATCCCGAAGGGCTTCATCCCGCTTGAGCTCCCGGAGGACCTGATACCCGGTCATTCCCGGCATGAGGACATCCAGGATTATTATATCAACGGTATTATTTTGGAGATACTCCAAGGCTTCCTCGCCGGAGTTCATGGGTATGGTCGTGTGGCCCAGGGCGGAAAGATGCCGGGTTAGTAGATTCTGGCTGGCCGGGCTGTCATCGACGATAAGGATTTTTCCGATGATTCGTGCCTTCTCTCCGGCCAGATCCTCCCCGACCTCACCCTCAAACTCTCTGAAACTTGGAATATCCTCGATACTGAGGGGTTTCTTTTCTTTCGGGGGATTTTTGAGCGCGGGGGGGCGTTGTCGGTTTCTGAGATCCTCCAACTGCAGATCGATTATTTCTGCTTCTACAAGATCGAGCATCTGGTTAGCGACGGCCAACAGCTGTTCCATATCTCGGATAAAAATTGGCTCCTGACTTCTAAACAGAACCAGGAGCCTACGGGCGTCGGAGATTATTTGTACCAGGGGAACATAAAAAGCCTTGCGGATGTCCTCGGGCGTTGCGATGGCTAATAGATCGGTATCATCATCAAAGAAAAAAGAGATAAGTTTTCGAACCTTCTCGGCCTTTTTCGCGATTTGTTCAAGGCCTGGGATGAACTCAACCTTCCCGTACTCACGAGCATCTGTCCGGATAATGTCGCTATACCCGGTAATGTGGTTTAGGTAGGTGCGTAGATCATGCCGAAGTTGCTCAAAATGACTAGTTCCGTGCAAAAATTCCTCCCGGATTCCGAAGAATTGGGA
The DNA here is from genome assembly GCF_000758165.1 of Spirochaeta lutea. Lineage (NCBI taxonomy): Bacteria > Pseudomonadati > Spirochaetota > Spirochaetia > Spirochaetales > Spirochaetaceae > Spirochaeta > Spirochaeta lutea. The sequence continues at coordinate 186,630 of NZ_JNUP01000064.1, forward strand.
TGCCCTGGGTCAAGCGCCCTGTTATTCTTCGAATCCGTGCTGTCATTCTATGTCTACGCCGAGTAAAAATTCAAGGTCAGCAAGGGCATTTTGAATGGAGAAGCTGTGCCCTAACTGCTCTAGCCGGCGGTTTATTACCTGTATTTGAGCCCCTTGATACTGTTCCCGGGTTATCAGCTGATTTTCGAAGCTGACCCGGGCGTTTTTTTCCTGCTCCAAGGCAAATTCCAGCTGGGCGGAACTGAGGGTATACTGCTCCCGGCTGCGGATGAGTGCTTCCAGGGCTGTCATAACCTGGAGTTCCAAGCTCTGGTTCAACTGGGAAAGGGCGGCTGCGGCCTGATCCCGCTGCAGGCCTGCTTGTTTTACCTTAGCAGCCTGGGCGCCGCCGTCCAGCATACGGATGCTGGTACCTACCGATACGGTTAGGTTGGCATCCCAGGTGTTATACCAATTGGGAATTCCCGGAAATCGCTGCCCTGTTAATTCAAGAGCTACCGATAGACCTAGGTCAGGGAACCAGGAATTTGTACGCTTCTGAATGGTGATTCCGGCCTCAGCCTGCTGAATTTGGTGTCCCAGGCTTGCAAAGAGGGGATTGTGGGTCTTGGCCCGGGCGACGAGATCTGGTAGATCCTCCACCCCAGGAAGCACCTCCGGATCGGGTATCGGGAGGGTAGGATCCCCAACCAGGATATCATCTAGGGTTAGTTGATCCGAACCGGAGAGGTAGGCCAGGCTCAGGCGGGACTGCTGAATGCCCGCCCGGGCGATGGCTGCCTGGGTTGTAATGGCCGCAAGATTCTGTCGGGCCTCGAGGAGCGATTCCCGGTTAATAGAACCCTGGGCGAAGGATTGTTCCCGGTCCTGTACGATCTGGGTTAAGAGATCCTGGGCTTCCAAGAGGATTTCCCTGCTCTTCACGGTGCTAATTAATCCGTAGTAGGCCTTGGTAATGTCGCGCTTCAGTTCCTGCTGGGAACGGAGCTGGGATGAGGCCGCCGCAGCATATCCGTGTTCGGCTGCTGCTTTTCCGAGGTTGATCTTTCCCCAGGTGAAGATGGGCTGGGTTAGGTTGAGTTTCAACTGAAAGTAGGTAGACTCCGGATCGGGGACCAGCACAATATCCTGGTTCGGTACGGGAACCGGAAAGGTCGAGTTCGGCGCCGGGCTGGTGCCCAGCTGCCCCTGGGAAATAGTAACTCCCTCAGGAGGATTCGCCAGATAGCTTGCTGAACTGGAAAGCTCGATGGTCGGCCAGTAGCGGGCCCGGGCCTGGTCTACCGAAACGCCTGCCTGTTCCCGGGCAATGGCGGAGTCCTGCAGCACCGGGGAATGGTCCATGGCACGGACGGTCAGTTCCTCCAGGGTAATGCTCCACCCCGTCCAGGTCTGGGTAATCCACAGAATACCCCAGAGTAGACCGAAGGAAACTCTGGCTACAGCACGCCGGCTGACGGGATGCCGGCGCAGGGGGGGTGGGTTCATCGGTACTCCACGCATAATCATTACGGAATCACGACCCGTAGATCGGGTAGGTAGTAGGGATCCTGGTGGGAGCTGATGTCAAAATCCTGGGAGAAGGTGGTTTTCTGGATTCCGTCTGCCGGATCAATCAACTCGCTCGATCCCGGATTCGTGTAGGTGATGGTTACCGTCAGACCGTCCTCCCCCGCCGGGATTTCCGGGGCTGGGGTGTCATCCGCATCCTCGGCACCGTAGTCCCCGGGAGTGGAATCATGCCAAGATACCGTCAGTGAAAAGCGACCGTTCTGCCCGGTGGTCGTTTTCTGAACCGCGGTTCCGCCTCCGGCCTTCGTAAAGGATACCTGCACCTCGATACCCTGAACGGGCACCGCATCACCACTGGAGGTCTCCCGGTACGCGTACCCCGAAACACTGGTGGAAAAGCCGGTTACGGGTTTCCGGGTCAGCTCGATGGGAGAACCCGGCACGGGCAGCAGTTCATCGTCATCGGTGGATTCCTGGACCGTGATGGTCACCGTATCCGAGGATTCGTAGGTCTCGTCATCCACGGAAATGATAAACTCGGTTTCTTTACTCTCGTCTTCGGTAAGCCAGCTGACCTCCTCAAAGCGGTAGAATCCCCCTTCCCCCTGTTCATTATTCCCCGTCCGCACGGCGTATTCGTTATCCGGCACATCCGTCTGGGTTAACAGAACCCGGACGCCGTTGGTTCCCGAACCGGACTGGTTCACCACCTGGCCCTGGATTATCGGCGCCTTAAGACGCGCCCTGGGCATCAGGATGTCGGGAATGGTATTGGAACCGTCAGAAAGGACCCCCTTATGGGTCATGAAGGTGGTCTGGTAATCCTCATGGAGGACTATAAGGTAAATGGTTCCCGAGTCGGCATCGGGCCAGAACCGGCCCATGGAGGTTTCCCAGAATACCCGGGAAGTGAAGTAGCCGTCCTGGCCGTTCTGGGTAACCGAGGCAACGCTGGTAATGGCGGAATCGGCATAGGCGTCTTCTGCCAGATCCGCCGGATCGCTATCAAAGAGATAGATGGTCGCCCCGTTTATTCCTCCGGAGGATTCGGCGTCCTTCACGAAGCCCTGGACGGAAGCACCGTAGTAGTTGGTGCAGCCTGAGAACACCAGAATTATCAGGAGCAGTACGGCCGGGGGGATGAGGTTTTTCATGGATTGTCTCCTTCTTGGATAGGGTGATTCGAATGCCTGCGGATCCAGGGCTTAATTCTGGCTTCCACGAGCCAGTAGATGGTCGGAATGAGCACCAGGGTAATGAGGGTAGAGGTGGTCAGCCCTCCCACCACGGCGCGTGCCATGGGAGCCCTGAGCTCAGAGCCGATGCCGAATCCCAGGGACATGGGAAAGAGTCCGAGAATGGTGGTGGTCGTGGTCATGAGAATGGGCTTCAAACGGGTTCTTCCCCCCTGGATAATAGCCTGCTCCAGGGGTACCCCCCGCTGCTGAAGAACCGACATGTAGTCCAACAGCACGATGGCGTTGTTTACCACAATCCCCACCAGCAGAATGGCCCCGGTAAAGGACAGAATATTGAAGGTGGTGTTGGTAATAAGCAGGGCTGCCGTTAGGCCGATGATGGCGAAGGGAACGCTGAACATTACGATTATGGGCTTAACAAGGCTTTCAAACTGGCTTGCCATAACCATGTAAACCAGCATGACGGCAAGAATCAGGGCGAAAAAGAGGCTCTCGAAGCTGCTGGTCATTTCCGCGCTGGCCCCTTCGATGCTTAAACTAACCCCCACTGGCGGCGGACCGAGATCGGCGATGGCTTGTTCAACATCCTCGGTGATCCGATTGAGGGGCCGTTCCCCCGTGGTTCCGGCCACGGCGGAAATAACCCGTACCCGGTCCTTCCGCTGAATAGACACAGGTCCCTGGTCTTCAACCAGTTCTACTACATTTTCTAGGGGGATGGCGGATCCAGCCTGGTTGTAAAAGGTAATCTCACGAATGCGTTCAACATCGTTGCGGTCCGCCTCGCGGAGTAATAGCAGCACATCGTAGTCCTGGCCGTCGGCCGTAAAGGTGGTGGCCGTATAGCCGTTGTAGGCAGTTCGGATGGTACCGGCGATCTGCAAAGGATTCAGTCCGAGGCTTACCGCTTCGCGGCGTCGAATTTTAAACTGTAGTTCCGGTTTTCCCAGGCTGTAGTCCAGCCGGGGACTGCGGATCCCCGGAATTTTCTCCATAGCCCCCACGATACGCGAGCCATAATCGTACATCGCATCGATGGAATCCCCGGAAAGCTCCATAGCAATGGGGGTATTCCCGGTTCCGCTGGCCATTCCTGCCAGGGATGCCATGCCGAGGATCTCGATGCTGTGTTTTATGTCCATTACTTCCTCGCTCACCCGCCGGTTAATAGCATTGGTGAGCTCCCAAATATCCACCGGACGCTTATCCTTGTCGAGGAGCTTAACGGAGATGGCCCCGAAATGGCTGCCGCCTTCACCGACTCGGCTTGCCATGGTCTCGATGTACTCTCCGGCTTCAGCACGAATAATCTGTTCAATGGATGCGACCTTCCCGGCGGTAAAATCATGGGGAGATCCCACCCGGGTTTCAATGGTTACCTGGAATGACCCCTCATCGGCCTCGGGTAAGAATTCCATTCCCAGTAGGAAGATGGAGCCCAGGCTCAACCCAAGGAGCACCAGGGCGCTACCGAAGACCCATCCGGGGTTACGGATTGCTGTGGAAATGAGCCGTTCATATCCCGCATCCAGCCATTGAAGGATCTTCTGAATGGTGCCGCTGAGGGCAGTAATAATCCTGTTCTTACTGATAACCTCCACATCCGCCAGGGACAGCTCATGATGTTCGCCTTCGGCTTTCTGCCGCTGAGTCAGGCTTACCTTGCCCACATGGAGAAAGCGGCTGCAGAGGACCGGAATCATCCCCAAGGCTGCAATTAGGGAAACCGCAAGACTGAAGCTGATCGTCAAGGAGAGGTCCTGGAACAGAGCGCCGGCTAATCCCTCCACAAATAACATCGGCAGGAATACCGCCATGGATGTGAGGGTGGATGCCGTAATAGCCTGGCTAACCTCCTCGGCGCCTTCAATGGCAGCATCATGGGGAGATAATCCCTGAAGCTGTTTCCGGTAGATCGATTCAAGGACGACAATAGCGTTATCAACAAACATACCGATGGCTAGGGTTATTCCCAGCAGGCTTGTAATGTTCAGGGTCATACCGCCGAAGTCAATCAGGGAAAAGGTAGCAATTACGGATACCGGAATCACCATGGAAATGATGATGGTGGACCGGATATTCCGCAGGAAAAACAGCAGTACCAGGATCGCTAAAAGCCCTCCTTGCCAAGCAGAATCGGCTACACCCCCGATACTTGCCCGTACCTGAACTGCCTGATCTTCCTGAATCTCTATTTCAATAGAGGGCGGTAGATTTTTCTTGAGATCATCCAGCTTTTCCAGCACCGCCTCGTTCACCTGAACCGTGTTGTAGCCCGATTGTTTCTGGATATTAAGACGAAGCCCTTCGTAGCCCCCGGTATTGAGGTACTCTTCCTGGGGTTTATATCCCAGGGTGATGGATGCAATGTCGCTGAGGAAGACGGGACTATTTCCGGCGGTGCCCACCAGCACATTACCGATATCATTCAGGGATAGAAACTCCCCGGTGGTACGGAGGATGATGGTCTGATCATCCAGGCGAATCGTACCTCCGGGCAGACTGACGTTTTCTCCCTGGAACACCTGCATTACCTGGGTCACCGGAATTGCGAGCTTATTCAGACTATCCAAATCCAATTCCACCAAAACGGCTTCTTCTTTTCCACCGAATAACGAGACCTGAGCTACCCCGGGAATCCGTTCCAATTGAGGAACAATTGCATCCTCGGCAAGACTTCGGATATTTATACCCGGTGTTTTTGTGTATAAATTCAACCGCAGAGAGGGCAGTTGGTTGGCGCTGAACCGGAAAAGCTGGGGTCGCTCCGTTCCTTCGGGGAACTGCCCCTCAACAGCCGTCAGAGCCTCCCGTACCTCGGTAACCGCCAGGGTAAGGTCGGTTCCGCTGGCGAAGCCCACCACCACCTGGCTGGCGCTATCCAGGCTGGTAGACGATATGGATTCCACTCCGCTGAGACCCGCCACAGCACCCTCTATGGGAATGCTGATCTGAGCCTCAACCTCCCGGGGACCCACACCCGGACTTACCGTAACAGCAACAATGGTGGGAAATTCCACATCGGGAAACAGCTCCTGGCCGATCCTTGTTAACGAGAGAAGTCCCAGGATAAAAAACCCCGAGAATACCATTGCAGCAGTAACCGGATGCTTAACGGATAAACTGGGAATACTCACGAATTCCCCTCCTGAATCAGGGAGACCTCCTGGCCGTCTTCCAAGAAAGAATTCCCTTCGATAATTATTCTATCTTCCGGTGTAATTCCTTCCAGAATCTGGGTATACCCGTTGCTGGAGATCCCCGGAACCACGGGATGCATCCGGGCATTCCAGGAGCCGTCATCTTGTTCCTCCACGGAGAAGACAAGGTAACGGGTTTCCCGTTGTAACACCGCTGAGTCCGGTACAACCAAGGCATCTGGTATGGTATCCAATGTTAGCCGCGCATTTACATACATTCCGGGCCTCAACAGCTCCGACTGGTTGTCAACGGCAATCTCTACCTCAAAGGTACGGGTGGCGGGATTCAGGATGGTTCCTATGCGGCTTATCGTTCCCTGGAAGGGAGGTTCCTGGGGATAGGCAATGGGCTTTACCGCAACCGAAATAGCCGAATCCGATAGGGCAACCCTGCCGTAGAGTCGTTCCGGAAGGTTTAGAGTGGCGAATATGACATCATCGCTGATTATGGTCATGACAGGTGATTGGGGTCCTACCAGGTTCCCCTCTTCCACATGAATGGACACAATACGCCCGGTTACCGGACTGTGTATCTGGGAATAGGACCGTTGTAGCTCGGCGAGTTCGTATTGCCGCTCAGCGGCTTCAGCATTGGCAAGTGCCGAGGCCAGATCCTCACTGCGTACCCCCTCTTCGAGCAGCTGCAGGCTGCGCTGGGCGTTTTCAACCTCGGTTTGTGCCGAGGAGAACCGTGTTTGTGCATCTTCATAGGCTGACCGGGATATGGCTCCGGCCTCGAAGAGGTTGGCGGTACGTTCGAGGTTGGTTCTCGCGTTTTGGAGATTTGACCGGGCTTGTTGAACGCTGGCCCGGGCGGACGCGATTTCTTCGGGACGGGCTCCTTGCTGGGCCTTCTCGTACTGGGCCTGAGCCGCCAACCAGGCTGACCGTGCCTGGGCAGCCTGGAGCCGAACAACATCATCTTCCTGCTGTACCAAGAGCTGCCCTCGCTGCACGACAGCACCCTCGTTTACCGGAATATCAAGAATCCTGCCGGAAATTTTGGGGATAATGTTGGTGGTACGTTCCGGCTTCAGGTTACCCGAGTACTGAAGGCTTTCCTGAAGATCCATTACCTCCGGAAAACCGGTCAGGACGGGGGTCGGCCGGAACTGGATTTCCGGATCTCTGTTCTGGACGAGTTGGAAAATCACCAGACCTATGAAGGCCAGGGGAATAAGGGAGATAGCACCGATACGTAATGATCTTTTCATGGGGTGTGAACCAATAATGCCTTTCTGATAACGCTCTTCTGCCGTTCAATCTCCCCATCAATACGCTCGAAGGGGAGGGAGGATAGGGTGAATAACATGCCCGATATCCAAACCTTCAGGAGATACATCCGGTTACGTTTATCGAACCGGGATAGGGTGTATTTATCCTCATCTGCCCGTTCAAAAAAGAAGGACAGCTGTTTGGCAAGTTTGACCAGGTTTTTGTGGAAGAGATTCAAACGGTTCGCTTCCTGGTACATTCCCCGGACCAAGGGGTGCAGTTCTTTCAGCAGATCAAAGCCGTAGTCCAACATGGCATCTAGTTGGCTGGAAAAGGTTTCCTGTTCCTTAAGAATAGCGGCCAACCCCTGGTGAAATTGCTTCCAAACGGTATCTACCGCAGAAATGAAGAGTACCTCTTTGTCCCGAAAGTAGGTGTATATCGACCCCGGCGCAATATCAGCCTGTTCGGCGATATCTTTCATGGTGGTGGTGGTAAAACCCTTTTCACCGAAGGCTTGTATAGCCGATTGAAGGATTCTTGTCCTCTTTTCGTCATCCTGGTGGCGAGCCATATCGTACGTATCCTTGATTTTTTGAATTAGTGTTCAGTAATATCTAAATATACTGAATGCCGTTTAAAAAAACAACTGCCGCCCCTGAAAAATTTCCTAGTGCGCAAAAGGTTGTAACATTGCACCCCGGCGACACCACCCAAGGGTGAGATTAAAGGCTGTGCCGCTATATCTGGTGTGGTTTACAGCCTTTTGCGCACTACAGAACAGTTTGAACCAAGCGCCGGTGCCGCATCGGCACAGGGCGTAAAAGACCGGAGTTTCGGCGGGTTAAAAGGTGAGAGTCAGGTGGATGGTAACCTGTCCGTCGCTTTCCGACCGGTTTACGAAGCTTTCGAAGTTGATGTTCACCTTATTGCAGGCCTCGCTGAGGTACGACAGGTAATACAGCCCCAGATTCATGTTCTCCTGAAAGTCCGGGCTAGAGTCATAAAAATCTTTGAGGCTCTTGCCGGAAATATTGGTGGTGATGCGGCTGTTAATCTTCTGTTTTAAATCATCAAAGCTGGATTTTTGATTTGAAAGCATGAGGTGCATTCGTGCGCGATCCCCGGCCTCGGGGCGTTTTTTATTCATACGAAGCAAAACATAGATGTTGTCATCCTGGAGAAGCCGGGAATATTGGCTGGTGGCGTTAGTCATGCTCATGTTCATGAGCAGCTCGACTACCATGAGGGCCAGGTATTCGGGTATGGAGGATCGATCCATGGCGGATACCAAGAACCGCTGGATTTCCCGGATTAATTGGAAATACCCTGTACTGCCCCGGTGAATGGTAAGAATAAAGAAGATGAGGGGGTTTAGATTATCCAGAAACTTTTCCGCAAGAAAGGTATTTATTCGTTTTTCGGTATCCTGAAGATGCTCGCTTTTCTGAATTCGCTGCACCACGGGTCGCAAGACAAGGTTTTTAATCTCGTTTATGGCTCCCTCGTTCTTTTCCAGAACATTCTTGAGTACTTGGCTGTTTATCTTTGTTTTATAATCGATGGGGTTTTTTACATTATGCCGGTTCCAGGTTTTGATGAGATCTGATTCAACGACACAGCTAAAAACCGTGGTATCGTACTGCCGGTAGAGCATGCCGTAGGTCATCAGTTTTATCAGATCGATGATTTCCTTGCGTTTTGAAACAGTGTTGTTCAAGGGAAGTTCAATCTTGCTCAGGTAGCCGAGGAGCTGCATCCGCTGGATGGTTGCCGGTGAGAAGTCCACTACATGGATGCCGAACTCTTCCACCCCATCGGAAAGCCGAAACCGGCTGATACGCTTTCCCTGGTTGGTGAAATAATGCACGCCGTCTTCGGTAAAAATGAGGCGCATGGGAATGTCGATTATACCTTTGCGTGCTGACATATTCATAGGATTGCTGTTATTTCATACTATCTCAGCCTTCTGGAGAGTGCAAGAAGCTCTTTGGAATTTCGAATAATTTGTCCAATCGTCCCGGTTTATTAATCCTGACTTCGAAGCTCATAAAAACTCCGCGCGATGGGAATCCGCCGGCCGGCTCCGAAGGCTCGGGGACTTACTTTTAGAACCGGCGGCGCCTGTCGGCGTTTATACTCCGATGCAGCCAGGAGCTTCAGAACCTGGTCAACCGCCTCCTCGGGGAGTCCCTGGGCAATGAGTTCAGTCCTGGTCCGGTGTTCGATGATGAATCCCTTGAGAATCTCATCAAGAATTTCGTATGCCGGCAGGCTGTCCTGATCCCGTTGATCCGGTCGCAGTTCCGCGGAAGGGGCTTTGGTTATAATTGCTTCGGGGATGATTTCAATGTCCCTGTTAAGATGGCGGCAGAGCTGGTACACCTCGGTCTTAAAAAGATCTCCGATGACCGCCAGACTACCGGCCATATCTCCATAGAGGGTGCAATACCCCACGGCCAACTCTGACTTGTTCCCGGTGGTTAATACCAGGGAGCCGAACTTATTGGAGTAGCCCATGAGAAGCAGACCGCGGATTCTCGCCTGGATATTTTCCTCGGCAAGATCGGGTTCCCGCCCCTGAAAATGAGGCTCCAGGGCCTGAGTAACACTGGAATACACCGGCTGAATCGGGATAGTTGCCGTTTCTATTCCCAGACGCCGGGCGAGTTCCAGGGAATCATCAATACTTCCCTGGGAGCTGTACTGGCTTGGCAGCAGGAAGGCCGAAACCCGTTCAGGTCCGAGGGCTTGAACTGCCAGGGTAAGCACCAAAGCTGAATCGATTCCGCCGGAAAGGCCAAGGTGAACCCGGGAAAAACCGGTCTTCTTTAGATAATCGGATATGCCTAATCGAAGGGCCTGGGCGATTTCCTCGTATCGGTCCACCCGGAGCTCCTGGGGTTGATTCTGGCGGAAGGGTTCAACAATAGAAACGTCCCATGCAAACCCCGGGCTTTGGTGAATGAGTCGTCCCGTCCCGTCGGTAGCCAGGGAATTGCCGTCAAAGATAAGACTATCGTTTGCACCCACGGTGTTAACATACACCACCGGAACACCGGATCCTCGCCCGATCCGTTCCATGAGGGATAACCGAATCCGGGTTTTTTCCGCATAAAACGGGGATGCCGAAGGTACGACGATGAGCTGTGCGCCATTATCCAGAAGGTGCTTGACCGGATCGATGGGATACCGGGTAAGAACATTCGGCTCGGATTCCCACCACATATCCTCGCAGATGGCAATGCCGATTCTGCAATCCTTGAATTCCACCGGTTGCCATCGATTTGCCGGCGCGAAATATCGAGCTTCATCGAATACATCGTAGGTTGGGAGAAGGGTTTTTGCCTGGCGGTGAATTATTCTGCCCTGGTGAATCAGGGCGCAAACGTTTTGTAATGACTTCCCAGCAAGTTCGGTGGCTGTGTCAACATAGCCCACGATTACCCCCATGGTTTCGGGAAGCTGCGATTGGAGAACACGAAGATACCGAAGATTCTCCGACACAAACCCGGGATGATCCAAAAGATCCATGGGCGGGTATCCACATAGGCAGAGTTCGGGAAAAACAATCAAATCTGCACCCTTCTCTGATGCGAGTTTTGATTGAGCGATTATCTGCTGAGTGTTGCCTTCAAAGTCGGCAATTTTTGGATTGATTTGTCCGATGGCAATCTTTAGGTTGTTCATCCGCGATAATTCCTTTCCCTTGACCGCTGGTTTTGGTACCGGTAGACTCACTGTATCATGAATCCCGTATACCTGATAACAGGATCCCAGGGTCCGTTTATGACCTTCCTCGTGAAGTATCTCCTGGAACAAAACGCGCAGGTTTGGGCTCCTCCGGGACAACCCGAAGCGCAGATTATACCCCCCAAGGGAACCGAGGAGGCCTTTCATCCCCTTGCTCAGATTCCCCGGACCCCCTTGGCCGCCCGGGCGTTGATGCTGGATTTTAAGAATAATCAACGTACCCTGGATTACCATTTGCATATCTACAATCCAGCCGTCCAGGGAAAATCTCTCGGAGAGATTTCTGCAACGGTCATTGATCAGAACATTGATACGTCCATCAAGGGGCTGGTCTTTCCCTTACGAGAGTCCCTTACCTACATGCTCGCCCAGGAATCCGGAAGTGTAGCATTGGTGATTCTCGGTGGGATGAATACCATCTTCCCGCCTCTACAGAGCATCGGTTACGGAGCTGTACAGGAGGTTGGTCGGTCTCTCTTTTCCCTCTATCAGAATGAGGGAATTGCCGTCCGTGGTTTTCAAGCGCCGGCGGATGTTGATTATGGTCTGTATTTAGATTACATATCTTCGGTTCTTCGGGAAAATACCGGAAAGACCCGGGGAAGATGGAATAAGTTTAGTGGAAAAACAGGCCTGTTCGGCCTTCGGTAAACCCGGGTCTTCTATGAGGAGATGGAGCCTGGTACACGATGAAAACGTATGAGGCTCAAAACAGGCCTGGTTCCCGGGCTGTATGCAGTATTTCCGGGCTTGAACAGGAAGCCTATGGCGCAAAGGGATGCAGCGGTATCTCTCGGGGCACTACCTCTGGAGTCAGACCCCCCAGGTAGCACCGCATTATCCGGTGTAGTGTACAAACCGTGGCGCGTTAATAACAGGAAGGATAGTCGATGAAATTATGGATACGTCTTTTACTAGGAGCTGCTGCCGGGGTGATACTCGGATGGCTGCTGCCCCTTTCGGGAGGGGACACAGAGTCTTTTTTCCAGGGGATTGCCGGCCTCACCATTAATATCGGCCGGTATATTGTGTTCCCCTTGGTGTTTTTCAGTGCGAGTATCGCAGTGTACGAGCTCTGGTTCGAGGGAAAACTTCTCCGTCTTACTGCCTTTGTTCTTCCCGGGATAGTAATTTCCACCGGACTCACAGTGTTGTTCTCCGGGCTGTTCTTTCTCATCTTCCAACCCGAGCGAATTCCAATCATTATTAAAGAAGGGGATATCCTGGCCCTCCCTGACCCCTTGAGCTTACTTCAAGGTGTGTTCCCGGCGAATCTCTTCCAGGGCTTTGTTCAGAACAGCAACTATTTGTTACCGGTGTTCCTATTTGCGGTGATTCTCGGGTTTGCCTTCCATTACCATAAAGCCCATGCAGAGCCGAGCCTTGACGTGTTTGATTCCCTGAGCCGGGTGTTATTCAGGGTGAATTATTACATGGTTGAGTTCATGATACTTGGTTTTGCCATATTAGCCGGGTACAGGGTGCTGCAGATTCGGGGATTTGGTGATGTGGAACTCTTTTCCCAGCTTTTTCTTTTGTTGGCTGTGCTGACGGTGTTTTTTGCTGTAATTGCGTATCCCCTGATCTTTTGGGCTGTTACTAGGATCGCAAAAAAGCCCGGAAACCCCTATAAGCTGCTGGTCAGCAGTCTCATTCCCGGCATTGCCGGTTTATTATCCGGGGATAATTATTTTACCTACGGATTTCTGGTGAGGACGGGAAAGGAGCAGTCGTTATTACCCCGCCGGGGAGGAGCGACCATCTATCCTCTATCGGTCATGTTTGCCAAAGCAGGAACGGCAGCGGTTATTGCCGTATCCTTTATGTTGATTCTTCGGTCCTACTCCAGCCTAGAGATTTCTACGGGTCAGTTTTTCTGGGTGATTGCTGCAAGTATCGGGGTATCCTTTCTTCTGGCTGGAGAACCGGGTACAGGGGTTATCGTGGGGTTGGCCCTGGTTTCATCCTGGTACGGTCAGGGACTTGAGGAAGGATACCTAATCCTCTTGCCTGCAGCGCCGATCCTTATCGCCTTCGGTGTCTTGTTGGATACCATGGCGGTTGGTTTAATAGCCGGACTCACCGCCAGAATTCAGGAGATTGAGTTTAAAAACTAGGGTAGCGCACAATAGGTTGTTCACTACATTGATACCGGTGTACAGCAACCATTGCTCCCAAGGGTTAGCTTAGAGGCGGACTTCGAGGCCGAGGTTTACCCAGATAAACAGGGTATCGTAGAAGGGCATGGCCGCTTCATCCCAGGCATGCCAGATGGGGAATTCCGTTTTTATCATCCCGATGAATGAAACGGCGGATCCAATGGCGACTCGGGAGCCAAGGCGTACTTCCGGAAAAAACCATCGCCCGCGGGTATGCAAGTCGGTCCAGATAATGCCGATTTCATCCTGGGTTGTACCGTCGATGCCCCAGAGGGGGATCCGTAGAATCCCGCTGATTCCTGGACCGAAGAATAGATCAACCGACGGCCCCAAGCGCAGGGTTATTTCCAGAGGCAGGGTAATCCCTAACCCGAATACCTGGGCAATTGGTCCCAGATTACCCCCGCTTTCGATCTGGGTTGGTACGGCCCTTCCTACAGATTCAGAATACAGGTACTCATCAGTAAAAAAGTCTAAGGCGGGATTCAAGGCTAATACTGTGGAAAAGGGAAGGCGCAGAGAGATACCGAATGCACCCAGGATGGGTGAGGTTTCCGCTCCTTGTACGGTCCCCGGTACTGATTGCCCCTGCCAAAAGACCCCCCTGTGAAAGCCTAAGGCCACCCCCGGGGTATCGTTTCCCCGGCTTTGAGGTTCCTGAGGCGCGGGGGATTGTTCCACGTCCGGGGATTCATGCTGGGAGAATCCGGCGGGTAGGAGAAGGGACAGGAGAATAAGTGCTGTGACAGCCTTAAGACCTGTTTTTTTACCGCGTTTCATGGGGTACCCTCTCAGTGTCCCAGTATACTACAGGGCTGCAGGGATTGCCGGTCTCCGGTGCATTTTCATGGTCTAGTAGGCCTTTGCAAAGACAGCTGCGTACTTTGCCGGCTCCCCGGTAAAGATACAAGTGTTTCCCTGGGCGGTTTCCTCGTTTCCGAAGGGTAGAACCCGAATGGTGGCCTTTGTTTCTTCTTTCACCCTGGCTTCTACAGCGGGGTCTCCGTTCCAGTACGCTGTTACGAATCCGCCCCCGCCGTCGGAGTTGAAGTAGGCTTTAAACTCGTCGTAGGTGCTTGCTTGGAAGGTATTCTGATCCCTGAAGGTACGAGCCCGTTGGAGAAGGTTGGATTGAATTTCTTCCATGAGCTGCTGTACCCGGCCGGCCGCCTCGGCGGCTGGGACTATTTCTTTTTCCCCCGTATCCCGGCGTACAATTACGACCTTCTGATTTTCCATATCCCGGGGGCCAATTTCAATGCGAACCGGTACGCCAACCATCTCCCACTCGGCGAATTTCCACCCGGGGCTGTTGGAGTCATCCTCATCGATAATGACGGTATTGAGTTCATTGCCCAGGGTCTCCTGGAGAGCTGCAAACACTGAGCGGGCATAGGTAAGAACCTGATCTTTATTTTTATTCCGGAAGATTGGAACAATCACTGCCTTGGTGGGTGCGATCCGAGGGGGAAGGACCAGGCCGTTGTCGTCCGAGTGTGCCATAATGAGTGCCCCGATGAGGCGGGTTGAAACACCCCAGCTGGATGCCCACACATAGTCGAGGGTTCCTTCAGGGGTTTGGTAGGTTACATCAAAGGCTTTGGCAAAGTTTTGACCAAGAAAATGGCTTGTTCCGGCCTGTAAGGCTTTTTTATCCTGCATGAGAGCTTCAATTGCATAGGTATTGACTGCCCCTGCAAATTTCTCGCTCTGGCTCTTGACCCCGGTTAGCACCGGAAGGGCAAGGTAGTCTTCAGCGAAGGTTTTATACACCTCAAGCATCCGGAGGGTCTCTTCTTCGGCCTCCTGGGAACTCGCATGAGCTGTGTGGCCTTCCTGCCACAGGAATTCACTGGTCCGGAGGAACAAACGTGTTCTTTTTTCCCAGCGTAGAACATTTGCCCATTGGTTGATAAGCAGGGGAAGATCCCGGTAGCTTTGGATCCACTTTTTATACATGCTCCAGATGATGGTTTCCGAGGTCGGGCGGATTACCAGGGGTTCTTCCAGCTCTGAGCCGCCGCCATGGGTTACCACTGCAAGCTCGGGGGCGAACCCTTCAACATGCTCCGCCTCCTTCTGTAGGTAACTCTGGGGAATAAGGAGGGGAAAGTAGGCGTTGACATGACCGGTTTCTTTAAACATCCGGTCGAGATTGCTCTGGATTTTTTCCCAGAGGGCATAGCCCCGAGGGCGGATGACCATGGAGCCCTTTACCGGGCTGTAGTCGGCTAGTTTTGCCTGGGTAACAATATCAATGTACCAATCGCTGTAATTTGTGTTTCGGGGTGTAATTCGTTCTGCCATGGGAGCATAGTATTTTTTTTACTCTGTATTGTCCAGCAAGTTACCCCGGGAGAATTACCACACTTTTACGGTTTCTACCATGTACCGTATGGAAGCACCATTGGTATCCTGTTGCATGACCTTCTCCACAACCATGATGACGGATTTTTCGTCGGGACTGAGGATCACTTGTTTGAGTCGGTAGCTGGAGACGCCTCTCCGGTAGAAGTCGGGAATGCCTACCGTGTAGGCTCGCACCTGGCCGTCTTTAGGGGTTGCAGTCAGCTGAATATGGAATGCCGCCTCGCTTTGAGGGGATTCTTCTGAGGTGGTTCGGGCTGTCTGTTTTAGGTGAAGATCGTACTGCGTCTCGGTATTAAAATCCCTGAACCGGATCTGTTCCTTGGGAATATCCCCGTTAATATACAGATACACCAGCCGGCCTTGGGCGGTATGATCGATGGACCATCGCTGTACCAAGGGAGTTACGGTATGCAGGAGATTATACAATGCGCCGCTTCCATCTTGACCGAGGCTGACAGGATGTTGGGGTTCATAGGAGTGTACACCCTGAGATGTAAATTCGTTTTGTGCAACATCGACAAAAAAGATGGAAGCAAAGGGGATGGAGGTGTTTTTATCGATCCCGTATTGGCCAAAAACAAAGGTTTTTGAATCCTGGGAGAATCCGAGATTTACGTAGTGGGCAATGTCGCCGCCAAAGAGAAGGCTCGGAACTATAAGTAGTGCAAAAAGTAAACATCGTTTCATGGATTGTTCCTCCAATTAGTTTATCGTATGCCCTGGCTGAATCTAAAGGGTTTTTTTACACCCGTACTAGCGAAACCTGCCGTTTCTGATATAGTATGGGGTATGACGCTCCGGGTTAGGAATACGATCCTCTATTGTATAGCTGCAGCAGTGTTTGGTGTAGCCGTTTCTTTGATAGCCTTGGCTCCGAGGATTGTATCCTTGTTTCAGGTGTTGTCCCTGTCCG
This sequence comes from Spirochaeta lutea, assembly GCF_000758165.1. Taxonomy (NCBI): domain Bacteria; kingdom Pseudomonadati; phylum Spirochaetota; class Spirochaetia; order Spirochaetales; family Spirochaetaceae; genus Spirochaeta; species Spirochaeta lutea. Next base: position 202,951 of record NZ_JNUP01000064.1, read on the forward strand.
AGCGGGTGCTGCTGTTCTCCCGGAGCTTCGGGGAGTGGCGTGTTTACCAGACTCAGCTGAGTGTGGTGTTATTGTCTATGGTTGCCCCTCTCCTGGTTAGCGTTCTGGGGTACCTGGGGTTCCTCCGGTTCTTTCGAAAGATTACTGGACCGTTGATCTTTTTCTTCTTTATTTTCCTGGGGAGTTTGGTTTTTGAAACCCTGCCGATATGGACGCTTTTGGCGCGAATGAACCGTGAACCCCTGGGCCTTATCGCAGGCCTGACCAGGCTGCATACCTTCGGATTAATTCTCGGCGGAGCCGCCTTGTTTACAGCGGGGTTATACACTGCCGGTGTAAAATATCAGTATCAAGGCGGGGCATTAATCATTACCCTCGGGGTAGCCGGCGGACTTTCCTATCTATTACCCGTGGATGTATCTGTGATGGCCAGCAATTTTTTGGCAAAGGCTGGATTATCATCAATCGTGTCTCTCGTCCTGGTCTTTTTAATGGCGGCAACCCTCCTGAACTTTTTTAAGAGCAGTTTGATGAACCAGTCGCCGGGAGACATGGTATACGGATTTTCTGTGGTTGGTATGATGGCCGGGCGGTGGATGATCCACTCCAGTCCAAACGTGTGGATGCTGGTGGTCGGGGTGGTGCTGCTTATTACTGGATCTGTGGTATATGCCCGCCGAGTGTTCCGAGCCTATCTTTGGTATTAGGTTGGTTTCTAGTGGGCAAGCAGTGTTCCCTGTTTTACCCGGCTTTAGGGATACGATAGTGTACCACCGGTTCAGCATCGCGTATCATCAGGACCGGGCTTTTAATTGCGGATTACAGAGAAAATCTGTGATTACAGCACTAAAAGAGCGAAGGCGCCGGTGACTGTCGGCATCACAATGTTGTCAAAATCCCGGGTCGGCAGGGCTTCGATGAAGGCTGCAAAGGCGGCAATAACTATAGCCAGGGAGACCTGAGGTTCCACGAGGAGATATGTGGGGATGAAGACTGCAAGAAAACACCCCAGACTTCCTTCCAGGGACTTCCCGCCGGTCAGGGGGAGCTTAATGCGGCCGAATGCCTTACCAAAGAGACTTGCCATTCCGTCCCCGAATGCCAGGGCATAAATGGCGATGGAGGCAGCAGGCTCAGGATAGAGCATGAGAGCCAACATCGCACCTAGACCAAGGGTAACCGGGCCGAGTACAAAATGATTCTTATCCCGATCACGGGAGGCGAGTTCTGTAATTCGGCTAATGAGGGGAACCCGGGTGCCCGTGTAGCGTAGGTATTCGGCGGAGGTATACAGGATAATACCCGCTCCAAGCAGCAGCAGGGTAGGAGGAACTCCTATGAGGGTGGCCACCATAGGAACGAAACCAATTAATAAATGGATTGATTTTCTTACAACTTCTATTTGCAGCTCTGCTCGACGGCTTGGGACAGTCAGCCCCGCAGCTGCATGACCATGAATATAATTCGTAGAAATCGTTGACATCTTGTACACCTTGGCTACTGTACAAGCAATTCTTGTGCCAAGATTATACTAATAAGCAGATGGGGCTATCTAGCTGTTTACAAACAAGTTAATATTGCCTCATGCCACAGCCTCTGGTAGGATCATTTTTGATTGTATACAAAAGAGTACAAATCTATTCATTTATTACCACGGAGACAGAAGTGAAGGTTGTATCAGGGGGGATTGCAGTAATAGTACTACTGTTTAGCGCCTGCGGGCAAGGAAAATCGGCTTTGTACGACGGGTCTGCCGAACGGTATCGAGCCGCTACTGCTGCCGAAGCGGCTGCCTACACGGCACCCCGGATGGACCTTGAGCAGCTGGTTGGGCAGATGCTCATCCTCCAGCTGCGGTACACCCGGACCGGAGGTCCCAAACGGAGCCTGGAGCCCGAAGACAGGGCGTTGCTCAGGCAGATTGGCCCAGGTGGGGTTGTCTTTTTCGGAGAGAATATGGGGAACATTCCCCAGGTGGTCACCCTCGGCCGGGATATTCAGGAGGCTGCACAGGGCTCTGTTGCGGGAAGACCGTTTATTGCTATTGATCAAGAGGGTGGACTGGTAAGCCGATTGCATTCATCGGGGGGTATTCCGGCCACGAGGATTCCCAGTGCCCGCAGTATCGGAAGAACCGGGGACTACAGGGTTGCGGAGGGGGCCGGGGAGATCACCGGACGGGAGCTGAGTAGCCTGGGTATACAGTTGAATTTCGCCCCTGTGGCGGATCTTTCGGCCTGGCAGACTGATTCCTTTATCGGAAGCCGTTCCTACGGCGGGGATCCCGAAACAACGGCAGGGTTCGTGGCAGCATTTATCCAGGGCCAGCGCTCCCAGGGGGTATGGTCGGTGATTAAACACTATCCAGGACATGGAGATACCACCCAGGACAGCCACCATCAGGTGGTGGAATTTGAGGCGGATATCGGGGAATTGATGGACGGGGCCCTGGTTCCGTTTATCCGGGGGATTGATGCCGGGGCTGCAGGGATTATGGCCGCGCATATTGCCTACCCTCGGGTGGATGAAACAGGGCTGCCTGCTTCGGTTTCGCCGGTGTTGTTAGGGGGACTTCTGCGGGAACGCCTGGGGTTTGATGGGTTAATAGTGACCGATGCCCTGGAGATGCGCGGATTATCCCGGGTGATGTCCCCTGAGCAAGCCGCCGTTCAGGCTGTATTAGCCGGGGCGGACTGTATTCTGACCACCGAAGATCCTCTACCGACGAGAGATGCCATCGTTGCGGCGGTACGGACCGGGGTTATTTCCAGAGATCGAATCGTTCAATCGGTCAGGAGAATTCTGGGGATGAAAGGGGAGATGGGTCTGCTGGGAGGCATTGGAATCACCCTGGAAGAGGCTGTAACTAAGGCTGAGGGAATAATCGGTCGTCCGGAACATAAAATGCGGTTAGAATCCCTGATTTCCGGGGCTGGCGGGATTTGACAGCTTTAGAATTCTGGTTAAGATGACTAAACCAGGCAGGTATATTGAATGCTTGTCTGTTTTTATATATATTAAAATGAATATATAAGCCAATTGAAAAGGAGTTGGACGCATGATTATAGGTGTACCAAAGGAGTTGCATCCCGATGAACTGCGGGTTGCCCTGGTGCCTGTTCAGGTTCCTCGGTTAAAAAAAGCTGGTCACGAGGTGCTTATTGAAACGGGGGCGGGTGAAGCTGCGGGGTATCCCGACCAGGAGTACCAGGAAAAAGGTGCTCAGCTGGTTGGCCGTGGGGATGTTTTTGCCAAATCAGATTTTCTGGTTACCCTTCGCGGGGGGGCGAATGCCGATGAACAGTTTGTAAAGGATGCCCAGGGCCTACAGGACGGCGCTTCGGTTATCGGAATGTTGGATCCCTATGAGCCCCATGATCTGTTTACCCTCTACGGGAAGAAAAAAATTACCGCGTATTCCTTGGAGTTGATTCCCCGTATTACCCGAGCCCAGAGTATGGATGTACTATCGTCCATGGCAAACCTGGCGGGTTACAAGGCAGCCTTGTTGGCTGCGGATAATTTGAAGAAGATGTTTCCAATGATGATGACCGCAGCGGGGACGATTGTGCCTGCTAAGGCGTTTATTCTAGGGGTCGGGGTGGCCGGGCTCCAGGCCATTGCAACCACCAAACGGTTGGGTGCTGTGGTGAGTGCATACGATGTACGGCCGGCGGTTAAGGATCAGGTGTTAAGTCTGGGGGCGAAGTTTGTGGAAATGGAGCTGGATACCGCAGACAGCGAGTCCTCAGGCGGATATGCCAAGGCCATGGATGAAGAGTTCTACCGAAAACAACGGGAGCTTCTGACCGGTGTCTTAAAGGAAACGGATGTTGTTATTACAACGGCGGCCATTCCCGGGAAAAAGTCGCCGGTGTTGATCACCGAGGAAATGGTCAAAGAGATGCAGCCAGGTTCGGTTGTTGTGGACCTGGCGGTGGAACGCGGGGGCAACTGTGAATTATCCGAGGCTGGGAAGACCGTCGTGAAACACGGGGTCACCATTATCGGTCCGGTAAATGTTCCTGCTGCATTGGCCTACCATGCCAGCCAGCTCTTTTCCAAGAACCTGGAGACCTTCTTCCTGAATCTCTTTTCAAAGGAGGGGGATTTAAAGTCCCCAGGTGAGGATGAGATCGTGGATACTACCCGTATTCTGGCTGACGGCGGTGCTGTGCATGAGGACCGTCGGAAGATTCTGGGGCTGTAGACCCGACCCAGGGTTCTTGTTGTTCTTAAATTGAAGGAGTTGATATGGATTTAGTGAGCTTGATTACCGTATTTGTGCTTGCGGTTTTTCTAGGATTTGAGGTGATAACTAAGGTGCCGCCGATTCTGCACACTCCCCTAATGTCGGGTTCGAATGCTATATCCGGCATAGCGATTATCGGTGCGTTAATTGCTACCGGGGCGGAGAATAGTACGGTTAGTACGGTATTGGGTGTGATCGCTCTGGTGGCCGCTACCATCAATGTTGTTGGGGGTTTTTTAGTGACCCATCGTATGCTGGACAAGTTTAAAAAGAAGGATTAGGCCATGGAATTAACGGTTATTACGAATCTTGTGTACCTTCTGGCCGCGGTTCTGTTTATTTTGGGTCTGAAGGGGCTCGGACATCCTCGGACTGCGGTGCGGGGTAATCTGCTGGGGGCTGTTGCCATGCTTATGGCTATTGTGGTGACCCTGGTGGCTAATGAAATTGTAAAAGTAGAATGGGTTATTGCAGGTATTGTTCTGGGAAGTTTAATTGGCGGAGTGTTGGCCCTCAAGATAAAGATGACTGCCATGCCTCAGCTGGTTGGATTATTCAATGGTTTCGGGGGGTTGGCATCGGTTCTGGTGGCAACGGTTGCAATTATTGACGCGGTTACGGGTTTTTCCATGGGCAAGGCGGTTACCGGTCTTGTGCAGCGTCTCGGGGGTGTGGCATTTGATCCCCAATTCGTGGTTGCAACAGCCTTTTCAGCCTTCGTTGGAGGGGTTACGTTCTGGGGATCGTTGATTGCCTTCGGGAAATTGCAAGGGATCGTCTCTGAAAAGTCGGTTCGGTACCCTGGAGACCAGATCGTAAAGGCCTTGGTTTTTGTTGCATCCCTGGTAATGGGCGTTTTAGTGGTGATTGAGCCCTCGAATCTGACCTATTACTGGATACTGCTGGGATTATCCTCACTTCTTGGTCTCTTGCTGACCGTACCCATCGGCGGCGCGGATATGCCAATTGTTATTGCCCTGCTGAATTCCTACTCGGGAATCGCTGCAGCCGCTACAGGATTTGTGCTTAATAATACCATTTTGATTATTGCCGGATCCTTGGTGGGGGCCAGCGGGATTATTCTGACTCAGATTATGTGTAAGGCCATGAACCGGTCCTTGGCGAATGTACTGTTCGGCGGACTGGGGGGAGCCCAGGTCCAGGAGGATCTTGGGGATATCTATACGGGTAAGATCAAATCCACCAGCGCCGATGAGGTTGCCATGATTCTGAAGAGCGCCCAGCGGGTGGTGTTCGTTCCCGGTTACGGGATGGCGGTGGCCCGGGCCCAGACTGCTGTTCGTCAGCTTACCGAGGCACTGGAAAAAGACGGAATCCAGGTGGAATTCGGTATACACCCCGTTGCCGGCCGGATGCCGGGTCACATGAATGTTCTGCTCGCTGAGGAGAATATCAGCTACGATAAACTGCGTGAAATGGATGCGATCAATCCGAGTTTTCCAAACACTGATGTGGCCATTGTGATCGGAGCGAACGATGTAGTGAACCCTCTGGCCAGAGATAGCCAGGGCTCACCAATTTCGGGCATGCCCATTTTAGACGTCGATAAGGCTCGGACCGTGGTGGTTATTAAGCGGTCCTTGAGTCCGGGATTTGCAGGGATTGATAATCCCCTTTTCGCTGCTGATAATACCTTGATGCTCTTTGGCGACGGGAAACAGGCGGTTGAAGATATGATATCTGCCTATAAGGACGCTTAAGAGACGACAATCGATAGTTTTCGGATTGTAGGGGGGTATGTACGGGTTTCCGTACATACCCCTTTTTTGCGGACATTTACATGGACGGTGGGGCGGATGGCGGATCGAGGTCTGGAACGTGGACCTATTGGGCCTCTTGATCCTGGTACCGCTGCGCGACTTGCTGGAGTTGGGGATAGACCTCAAAGAAGCATTCCACGACCTCCGGGTCGAACTTGGAGCCGGACAGGGATCGGAGTTCTTCCAGGACATCTTCTTCTTTCCAGGCCTCCTTATAGGAGCGTTTGGACCTCAAAGCATCGTACACATCGGCGATAGCGACTATGCGGCCGAAGATGGGGATTTCTTTGCCTTTTCTACCTAGTACCTGTCCGTCTGCGTCGGTTTTTTCCGGTAACCCTGTTTCCAGATTGATGTATCCGGGGTAGCCGGTGCCATCCCAGTTTTCATGGTGGGTTAGGGCGACCAGCCGGGCAAGTTTATCGAATTCGCTCTGTTCATCGAGGAAGAGTTTGGCACCGAATATGGTATGGTGCTGCATGATTTTATATTCCTCCGGGGTGAAGCGGGCGGGTTTTTTAAGAATGATATCGCTGATAGCCACCTTTCCGGCATCGTGGAGCATGGCGGCCATACGAAGATTATCCCGGTCCTTCTGAATTTTGTGGTCAGGGATGCCCTTTTTTGAGGCCCAGCGCTCGTAAATCTCCACGGAGTACCCTGCTACGCGGTTTACATGGGCTCCGGTTTCTTTAGGGTCGCGGAGCTCGGCCATTTGAATCATCCTGAGTAATAAGGCTCGGGTCATTTGGGCCCGCTCGAGAGTAATGACTACATTGTTTGCGAAATGGTTAATTAGCAGTTCGTCCTCCCGCGTAAAGGGTTCGTAGCCCTCGGAACCCGCTCGTTTGTTGATGACCTGCAATACGCCCAGGAGGTTTCCCATGTTCGAGAGCATGGGCACGGCCAGCATGGACTGGCTATGGTATTCACTCACCTTGTCATAGAAGGGGTCGAAGGTGTAGGGAGCGGACTCGGGGATGGAGTATACATCCTCTATATTGACGATCCGCCGGGTTTTCGCACAGTAGCCGGAGATGGTTTTTTTGTTTATGGGGATTTTGAAGATGTTGTATATCAGCTTTTGGCCTTCAGGCAGCTTTGCTTGAAGGCTGTCGTTCTGACTGTAGCTGATTTCCAGTTTTCCGTCGTTTACAATATATATTGAGCCGGCTTCGGCATTAACTAACCGTCGCGCAACCTGGAGGATTCGTTCCAGCAGGATGTCCTGGTCTTGAATTTTATTCAAATCGGAATCTATGGTGATGATCTCTTGAAGTTTATCGCTGTCGCTTATCATATGCTTCCTTATTGTTCCATTATGAATTCATAATCGGGGTTTTACAAGGATGGCTGAAGAATATATAGCTGTGAGGTGGCTCCTTGATGCGGTCGCTTGGCGCCAACCAGGGGCTCCGGGTGGGGTTGAGTAGCCGGGCAGGAACGTTGGGAAAAAAAAACAGCTCCCTGGGGAGCTGCTTCTATTACTGCAGGTGGATGGGTTTACATAACATCCTTTAGTGTCAGTCCCTTTTTTCGAAGGAATGCTGACAGGCCTACCTTGGTAATGCTGCGGATAGCACTGGTTGAAAGACGCAGCCGAACCTCACGGCCCAGTTCAGGGTCATAAAAACGCTTGTACTGGATGTTTGGCTTCTGCCAGCGCTTATTCTTGTTGTTGGCGTGAGAAACATTGTTTCCCGCCATGGGTTTCTTACCGCTTATAACACACTTTCTTGACACGGGATCCTCCAAATACGGTTTTCTTACTGGTTAGGCGCTGCTCTTAGAACTTGCTTGTTTCTTTATAGAGAACGTGCTTCCGAACCACCGGATCGTATTTTTTGAGCTCCATCTTGTTTGGAAGATTGCGCTTGTTCTTGGTGGTATAGTAGCAGTGACCGCTCTCTGTACTCTGAAGACGTACCTTTGCAGCACCTTTATTTGCTTTTGCCATAGTTCTTCACCTCATCATGCTGATAGGGGCACACATTACTATTATTTCCTTGGAGGTGTCAACAGAAAGTGGGGATAGTTATGGGCTTAACTCTAGATATAATCAAAGATTAGGCGATTTGTCTAGATGTAGGGGCGGGAGTGGACTTGCATAATATTTAAAACCTTCCTATTATTATGCATAATTATACAATAAAAGAAGCGGAGATACCATGGATAAACAACTACTATCAAAACTGCGGATCTCAGAAGAGCTGAAAAGCGTTCTTGAGTCTGCCCAGAACATTATCGTTCCCGAATCCCGGCAGCAGCTGTTGGATCTCACATTCATGGGAAGCGATGTTCACGAGGTTGCATATGAGGTGCCCGGCAAGGGGCGCGTGGTGGAAGCAACGGTAACCCGCTGTAAAAACGGAGCATCAGTAAACTATATTGAACCCTATATGCGGCGCCGTGATCCCGAAGCAATGGTGATTGCCGATGAGCTTCCCACGGATAAAACAAAGTACCAAGACCGGTTCGGTAGCGGCTTTACCCAGACCCGGAAGGAGGCCCTCCAGTGGCTGGCCCAGCAGAAGGACCTGGTTGTTATGCCCTTTTTATCCGGGGATGATGCTGAGGGGTACCCCTCCCTGCTCATTTGTCCTGCCAATGCAGGATTTTTCGTAACCGGCTTGGCGGATCTCCAGGGGTTCATCCCGAAGGCCGAGCTGAAAGACGGGTTCGAGCCCATCGGAATGCTCTTCATCGTGCCTCCCTTTAGGCATACCCACTTTAAGGGCCGCCAGGTTGTGGTGCATAACCGGACCCCCAAGGTTCATGAGGAGTTCTGTTTTAATCTCTACCCCGGTCCGAGCGCAAAAAAGGGTGTGTACAGTATCCTTCTCCACCAGGGCGAGAAGGAGGGTTGGGTTACCCTGCATAGCTCAGCGGTCCGCCTGATAACCCCCTACGATAATGAGTTTGTGATTCTCCATGAAGGGGCCAGCGGCGGCGGAAAGTCCGAGATGACCCAGGCAATTCATCGCATGCCCGACGGCCGGATAATGCTGGCGGAGAATACCTTGACGAAGGATAGAATTTTCCTGGAGATGCACGATACCTGCGAGCTTCATCCGGTGGCCGACGATATGGCTATTGCCCATCCGAGCCCGACAGGGGACGGGAAGCTAGCTATTACCGATGCAGAGAATGGTTGGTTTTTGCGGGTCGACCATCTGGATGAGTACGGCAGAGAGCCGAGCCTGGAAAAACTCTGTATTAATCCGCCGGAACCCCTGATCTTCTTGAACATTGATGGAAAGCCCAATGCCACTGCGCTTATTTGGGAACATACCATGGATGAGCCGGGTAAACCCTGCCCAAATCCCCGGGTGGTAATGCCCCGACGCCACGTGGAAAACATTGTGAGCGGCAAGGTTGAGGTGGATGTACGATCCTTTGGGGTTCGGACTCCGCCCACCACCAAGGAAAAACCCAATTACGGCATCCTGGGTATGCTCCATATTCTGCCTCCCGCCCTCGGCTGGCTCTGGAGGCTGGTTGCTCCCCGGGGACACGCAAACCCGAGTATTGTGAGTTCCAAGGGGCTGACCAGCGAGGGCGTCGGCTCTTACTGGCCTTTTGCAACGGGGAAGATGGTGACCCAGGCCAACCTGCTGCTGGAGCTTATTATGAAGACTCCCAATACACGCTACGTGCTAATTCCGAACCAGTATGTCGGTGCCTACCATGTGGGATTTAAGCCTGAATGGATTGCCCGGGAGTACATCGCCAGGCGCGGAAGCGTAAAATTCCGGGACGGTCAACTCCTAGCCAGCCGGTGTCCGCTCCTAGGGTATACCCTGCCGGGGTTCCGGGTGAACGGCCAGGATATTCCCCATACCCTGCTGCAGGTTCACGACCAGGTTGAGGTGGGTCTTGAGGGCTACGATGCCGGGGCGAAGATTTTGTATGACTTCTTCAAAGACGAGCTGAAAAAATACGATACCCCGGAACTGCATCCCCTGGGCCGGAAGATAATTGATACTGTGCTGAACGAGGGCAACGTAGATGCCTTTAATGCAGTAATGCCGGGGTGATCCACCGGGGTTGCTTCAGATGACCATGCCACGGTAGGTGGCTGAAACCCAGGGCGCCTGTGCAGGGCGCCGGGAACTGAGCCGGGCCGATCTCGCTGATGCGGGGGCCCGGCTTTTTTATTGCCTTGGGCGCACTAGTAATTAGGGACTGGGCAAGGGGCCGGAAGCGGGTGCCGCCGGGGGGATGGGTGCCGAGATCGGCTCCGAGGCGGTACCGCAGAGGGGGGAAGGGCTTGAGGAGCGGTCTCCGGAATGCTGGGGCATGGGAATCACCCTGTAATACCGAGGAGGAAACCCAGAGGCCGGGAAATTGCAATTTGCCGAAAGCTTAGTATACTGGTGGGACCTGGAGGACAGAGTATGAAGGCAAGCCTAGGGATCGGGATGGGATATGTGGCAGCGGCCTGGTGGGCGGTCATCGCCCTGGGGCAGCGGGTGGTACTGAATGACCTTTTTCTGCTGGGAGTAATCCTCCTGCATGCCCTGTACGGAATTTACCGGGTAATGCGGAGCCTGGGGGAGCCCATGGGGCAGGACGGGAGGGAGAGCCGGCTGGGAATGGACGCCTTGATGGGGGCTGCCCTGGTCAGTTTTCTGTTCAGCTATTTCTTCGCCCTGACGGCGAATCTCGATTATGTACAACGATTTCAGCTTGGGTCGGATGCGTTAAATCTTGCCGTGGATAGTGGTGAGGAACAACGGATCGTCATATTCCGGTACCTGCCCCTGGGTGTTGCCTACCTGTGGGGATTGCTGTTTCGCCACGGGGGGCGGTGGTGGGCGTTTCCCCTGCTGCTGGCCAGCACGGTGGTGCATGCCCTGGCCTTTCCGAGCAGGTTTTTCCCCCAGGGGATCGGACCCTTAATTTTTATCGCCTATGTTCCGCTATTTTTCCTGTTGAGCCGGGTAAAGCGCTTCGGGCAATGGTGGGTGTACGGGATGTTCTGGGGGCTGGTTTCCACCATGCTGCGGAACTACTGGCTGGGGACCTATAGTTTGGTGACCCTCCAGGGGGTGGTGCTGGTTTTCATTGTCCGGTTTGGGCTGTTCTTTTTGGTGGGATGGCCGGTGTTCCGGGCTGTGGCGGGGTTGGCAAAGCGGCGGCCCTGGGCTGCAGCCCTCCCCTGGTTATTCTGGGCGATGGCCATCACCCTTTTCGAGTATTGGGCAAGTCATAGCTGGGTGGGGTATCCCTGGACCTTGACGGCCCACGCCTTGTACCGCTGGCCGGAGGCGATCCAGTTTGCGGGAGCGGCGGGGGTTTGGGGGGTTAGTTTCTTGGTGCTGGTGGTGAACGCTGGGCTTGCTTGGGCGATTCAGTCCAGGGACTGGCGGCCCGGGGCGGCGGTGCTGGGAATATTCGGCATTAATGTTTTAATTGGGGTGATTCTCATGCCCCCGGTTCATCCTGCGGAGGGCGAGGTAGCAACCTATTATATCGATCCGGATTCCGGTTCATCCCGACCCCGGGTGCAGAACAGCGGCAGAGAGAGGCATCCTGAGGCGGTGCGCTTGGCCCTGGTACAGCAGAATACCGATCCGCGCAAGAATGATTACGATGTGACCTTGGATACCCTCATAACCCTGTCGGATATCGGGTTGCGCTACGATCCCGACCTGGTTGCCTGGTCGGAGACCGCCTTCGTACCGAATATCCGGCGCTGGAGCCAGGTTCCCCCAAGCGAAAACCGGCTGGCACGCACGGTGGACCGGTTCCTGAAGTACCAGGAGGGTATGGGCACCTACCTGATAACCGGCAATGACGATTACCAGGTGGTCCGGAATGACCAGGGGCAGGAGATTGACCGGATAAACTACAACGCCACCATCATGTTCTCCGACGCTGGGGAGCGGCTCCAGACCTACCATAAGATGGTGTTGGTGCCCCTGACCGAGACCTTTCCCTACGAGGACTTTTTTCCTGGCTGGTTCTATGACTTGTTTCCAGGAGTAGAAGGTTGGTTTGCTGGTCTCCTGGATCTGCTGGAACGGTTGGATGTAAACCTCTGGGGCGAGGGGGTTGAGTATGTTCAGTTTGAACATCCGGACTTCCGGTTTTCGACGCCCATCTGTTTTGAGGATGCCTTCGCCTACCATGTGCGGGACTTTGTTCTGGCCGGAAGCGATATGATTGTGAATCTCTCCAATGATTATTGGTCCTTGGATGAGGTGGAGGCCCAGCAGCACTTCGCTACCGGACTGTTCAGGACGGTGGAAAACCGCGTTCCCATGGCCAGAGCGACGGCCAGTGGTGTTACGGGTTACATTGATGCCTACGGCCGGCTGTTAACCCGGATTCCGAACTACGTCGAGGGGGTTGTGGTGGTGGATACCCTGCCGGGAAGGCAGGGAGGCATGACCCTCTATACCCGGTGGGGTGACTGGTTTCCCATCCTATTGGCATGGTTGATTCTTATTCAGGTCGGCGGATACGTCGGGGCCGGTCTTTGGCGCTGGATAGAGTCCGGCCGGGGTGAGAAGGAATGAATCTTGGACCGGTGTTCCCGGTGTTGGATTTTGCCGGGACCTTCGTATTTGCCCTTTCCGGGTCTATTGCCGCTGCGCGGAAGAACATGGATGTGTATGGGTCTGTTATTCTTGCCATTGTGACTGCCCTGGGGGGCGGGATGATCCGGGATGTGCTTCTGGGCAGGACGCCTCCCGGAGCCTTCCAGGATATCGGCTACCTGGTGGTAGCCTTCGCAGGGTCGCTCTCGGTGTTTTTTCTCTACGATACCATCAGCCGGCTACACCACCCCCTGCGGGTTCTGGATGCCCTGGGGCTCGGAGCATTTACGGTGATTGGGGTGACCATCGCGGTGGAACAGGGGGCGACCTGGTTCGGGGCGATTCTTTTAGGGATTATGTCTGGGACCGGAGGCGGTATGATTCGGGATGTGCTGAGTCAGGAGGTGCCTTTGGTGCTGCAGCGGGAGGTGTATGCCGTAGCCAGTCTGGTGGGAGCCCTGCTTAATGTGGTGCTTTTGAGGATTGGGCTGGCGCCGGCAGCCTCTGCACTGATCTCGGCGGGTGTTATTTCGGGGATTCGGATACTCTCGGTGGAGTATGACTGGCATCTTCCCCGGGCTGCCTGGCAGAAGCCCAAGGAATAGGCTGTAACCGTCAACATCGACGGTTACAACCCCTTGGCTCGCAGTCTAATCTTTATTCGATTTGCTCTCTGTATGATCAGTGAATCCCTGCACTGTGGGACGGCGGTTATGGATCAGCTTGAGGACTACCAGCAGGGCCACACCGCTGAGAGCCATTACCAGAGACAAAATTTGCCCCATACTGATATCCAGCAGGGAAGTAAAGAGCTGGGGCGGGTTGTTTTGACCACCCAGGGAGATGATGAAGCCAAGGCCCGCATCGGGTTCGCGGAAGTATTCCACGATAAACCGGGCGAGACCGTATCCGATGATGTAGATGCCTATGCTGAATCCCCTGAAGGTTTTCCGGGGACGTACCAGGAACCAAAGGATGGCCCAAAGCAGGATTCCCTCGAGGAAGGCCTCGTAGAGTTGGCTTGGGTGGCGGGGAAGGTTGATAAGCAGGGCTGAATCCGGGATCTGCATCCCCGCTTGCTGGGCAGTCTCCTGAACCCAATCCAGATTGGTGGGAAGGGGCCGCGCCGAGGGGAATACCATGGACCAGGGAGCGGGACTGACCCTGCCGTAGAGTTCGCCGTTGATGAAGTTTCCCAACCGGCCGAAGGTGTATCCCAGGGGGGCTCCGTTGGCGATCATATCGCCCCACTGGAGCAGATCAATTTTCTTGATCTTGGCGTAAATAGCAAAGCCCGTCAGCAGACCGACAAACCCGCCATGGTAGCTCATGCCCTGGAGCCCCACAAACTGCCCGTTATCGAAGGGCCAGATGATGCGCCAGGGTTCTCGGGCAAACTGGCCCGTGGGATCGTAGAAGATCACTGAGAAAAGCCGTGCGCCTACGAGAAGCCCTAAAATCCCCCAGAAGAAGAAATTAAGCACATCGTCCGAGGAGATGTCGAGTTTCTGTTGTTTTATTTGGCGCATGAAGAGAAGGTAGGTGACACCGAAGGCGACCAGGTACATGAGTCCATACCACCGAAAGGGTAGTCCGGGGATGATCTCCGGGGAAATCCATGATGGAAACTGAAGGTAGAGGGGCATGATGCCTCCTTTCATGATATTTGGCTCCGGTAGCGCACCCGTGGATACGTTCCGGGCTGCCTGCCTCAGGGCAGGGACCAGGGGCTCTAGGGCTCTTCAGCAGGGACGTTCTGCGGTTTCTCCGGAGCATCTGAATCGTTGTCCGGGGATGTTCGTTTTTTCTTCGCTGCCTCGACCTCGGCAATGTCTTTTTCTACAATCCGGCCTAAATCGGTATCGAAGACGTAGGCTACTGATTTTTTTTCTCCGGGAATCTCGTATATACGCCCGTGGCTTTCCAGAACGACGCCGGGATAGGCGGTGCCGCGGACAATAATAGCGGAATCAAAATGCTGTTCAAACCTCTCCTTGAGCATAAACAACCGGAGATTCCTTTTTTCCAGGAGCTTAATCATTTTTGTCTTCTGGTTGAACATCTGCTGAAGCTCCTGCTTGTTGGAGAGCTTGTCTTTCTGCTTCATGGCCCTGTCCAGGGCGGCCATTTGGCCTTGAATCTTCTTTATTTCCTTTTCTTCCACACTGATCTGGTCCTCCACCAGGTAGTCCTGGCCGAAATGGATCTGGGTAGTAATCCCGCGGTCCGAACCGAGGTTTCCGGTTTCAAGACCGAACTTAACCTTCAGAGTGCCGCCAATTACCCGGCCCTTTTCCGGGAGAAGCAGCCTGCCGTTTGCCTTGATATTGGAACGCATGACCGCTTTGGAAAACTTGATATCCTGGACCGCCAGGACCGTAGCCTGTTCTACGAAGGCGGCAAAAATATTCTGTTTGGCCCGGAGAACCCCCCGGCGGCCTCCCTTGACGCCTCCCTTGATCAGGATGTCTCCGGCCGCCGAGAGCAGCGCCGCATCTACCCCTCCGGCAATCTTTATATCTCCTCCGCTCATGACCACAAAACCGCTTTCCACATCCCCGGTTACCTGAACCGTACCCGGGAATTTGATGTTGCCGGTTTTTAGGTTGACGTTCCCCTGGACAGTGTGGGTGGCAAGGACCTGGATAGTGTTTTTTTCGTACTGGATCTCTCCATCCGCGGTGGCCACCAGGAGTTTGATTCCCTCCTCCTCTTCCTGGGCTTCAATGTTTTCACCGATTTCAATAGTCCGGTTTTTGTTGGTGAAGGGTTTTATCTCCTTACCGGTGATGTCCCAGCCGCTTTGGGGTTCGGAAAGGGGCGGCAGCAGTTTTGCGATTTGGGTTCCGGCTTTTACCCGGGTTATCTGGTCCTTGTTCCGGTAATCTGCCCGTCCGTCAGCCAGGATCGTGACGTTCTTACCGCTGGCCATGGCGATAAGGAACTGAAGCTTTTCTTGGCCTCCCTCTTCAGCGGATTGCCCCTGAGCAAAATGCAGCCCCGAGACAGGTTCTTCCTGTTCCACCGCCTGCTGGATGGTCTCCATGGCTTCCGGAATGATGCCCTTGGTGATTCCCTGGGCTTCTATGGCTTGATGTATCCGGTCCATGGTGATTTTACGGCCCGTGCCCTCGCTCCGGGAAAAGCTGATAAAAGCAGCCATTTTATCCGGATCCATCTGAATGGTGATGTCGGCATCCCGGTGGGGTCGGACACGGAGGTGGAACTCGTCCCCTACTATGGACCGCTCCATAAGACCTTCCATAACGGAAATAACCAGGTTGTCCTTGTGTTCTAAGCCCTCGTAGAGCCGGAGTTTAACTGCTTCCCCGGGCAACCCTTCAATGGCGGATCCGAACACGTCAACTCCGGGCTCCCCCTTTACCAAGGGGCCGAGGGTTAGAATACGTTGCTCGTTTTCCACATCTGCCAGTCCTTCCAGATCGTTGATGGGGAAGGTTTCCGCTGATTCTAGGTCCTGAAGCTGGTCGAGGCTTGAGAGGATCTGCTCCTTCGTTTCCAGGAATTCCTTTTCATCGTAGAAGCGTACCGACCAATCTACGGCCTGTTTCGGTCCCTCCTGGGGTTCTTTTCCGAAGGCGATTTCATATCCAATGAGCTCGTGGTCCGGAGATTTGTAGAAGTCCAGTATATCCTGGCGCAGAATGTCCATATCGGGAATCTTTACCTTGCTTTCCCGGATGGCCTTGCCGACCTCCTTGAGCACCAGGGGGCGGCCCTCGCCCCGTCCTTTTCTCATGTTAAGCACTGCGGTGAGCCTGTCCTCGCTGATGACCACCTCGAAATAGGCGTCGTCCTGGGGGGTCAGGGGGATCTGTTCCAGGGGGCTTTGTTCCCGGATGGCGCGTTCGATGAGCAGCCGGATATCCTGCTCGGGCATGAGGTGTTCGGTAGAAAACTGGAGTTCCTCGGCCTTGGAATGTATCTCGGCGCAATCGGGCGGGGGGATGATGGAATCCCCGGGGGTGAAGGTGAGTAGGCAGGTTGCCTTGTCCTCGCTGAGCTCGAGCTGCCACCGGTGGGCTTGGAAGGGGATGATGTCGGCCCAGTTCTTGCCCACCCGGAGGATGCCGGAGGTTTGCGCCATGGCTTCATGGCCTTTTTTTTGGATGTTCTCTCCCAGGTAGAAGCGGGGGTCCGGCAGGGCTACGGGGGGGATGGGGTCGCCCTTTAGGTTTTTACCGGGTTTCCCCTGGGTAATGGGGTAGAGGGTAGCAAGGACGGCTCCCTCCGGGGCGTAGAGGACTTCCTCCACGGTGGGATCAATGTAAACCCTGTCCCGTTTAACCTCGGTTTCCGTGTAGGTGACTGTCTCTTTCTTTACCGGGACGAAGGGCAGGGGAGATTTTTTTTCTACTTCCCGTTCTTTTTTTACCTTGATGGAGGTTTCTGTGTAGATGGTGGGGGCGGGGCTGGAGTCAACCTTTTTCTGGATGTATTCCTCGAGCTCCTGGGGGATGTCCAGGGGCTTCCAGTCCGGTGTCTCGGGCTGCATAGGTTCCGGCGGCTGGCCCTGGGCGATGGTTAGGGTAACGGGGTTTTCGGATTTCTCGCCGGCGATCTTAAGCTGTCGGCGGATTTCGTCGGCTGAATACCCATAGGTTATACCCCGGTTACGCAGCTCGGTGAGGATGGTGTCCGTATTGAAGCCCGGTCCTTCCTGAGATTTGGTAATTGCAAGCCGGGCAATCAGGTAGGTGCTGTCGATGGACAGTTCAAAACTGCCCTGGAGTGTTGCCTCTTTTTTTGCCATTGAAATGGATCCCTAGAGCTTATAACCCTGGTGGGCAGCCTTTACGAGTTTACTTTTATACAACATATTTTCTTTTTTCAGCTGATTTATTTCAAGCTGTTGGTTCTTCACCGTTTCTAGAAGATCTCCGGTACTTAACGCCCCGGTATGAAGAAGATCTTCAAGATACTCAATCCGGGTCTGAAAGTCGATCTGCGCCTCCAGGTTAGCCGTCTCAAAACTCTCATCAGAGGTCTCTTGGGAGTTTATCAGGCCCTGCTGGTCGTCTTCTAATTCGAACTGTAGAAGCTTATCGGCGATGCGGTAGACTGCCTGGGAGAGCACAGCCTTGGGTTTGTAGATAATGATGGGCAGTCCCGAGGATAGGGCCGTATCTTGGAGGTCGTCACGGTACATGATCCCGAGATGTTCCAGATCGAAGCCCAGGTATTCTCGGCAGCTGCGCCGGAGCTTTCCCGCCCGCTCGCTGTCCTTGGGGTCCTCGAGCATATTCATGATCAACCTGGGGTGGAACCGTCCGGCGGTTTGCATATGGGTTTGATAACTTTGAGGATCTATCTCTTTAATTTTTTCAAGGAGTTCCATCATATACACCCGCTGGAGGCTGGCGCTGTTTTTTTCAAGGCTGCGTAAATACTGATCTGCCGGGGATCCTTTTTTACAGGATGAATTAAGAATTCGGAACATGGAATTTTTCAGGAAGACATAGGCGTTGACCAATGCGGTGGGGGTGGGCGTCGTTACGATCGTTCCGGCTCCTGAGAGCAGAAAGAAGTCGATGGTATTGTAGTTGCTTCCCGCGCCGAGATCGAGAATCAGGTAATCCGCTGCGAGGTTCCCTAATTGGTTGATGAGTTTGCGTTTTTGTGCGGCGGTGAGGTTCGCGATGCCCGGGATCTCAGAATCTCCCGGGAGGAAGGAGAGATTCTCATACTGGGTGGGAATGATGTAGTCCCCGAGATTGGGTCGTGATTCGTTGAGGAAGATTCCTACACCGCTGAGGGATTTCCGGATCCCCAGGATGAGATGCAGGTTGGACCCGCCGAGATCAAGATCGGCCAGAACGACCGACTTGCCCGCCTGGCCAAGGGCAATGGCGAGATTCGCAGCAAACAGGGATTTTCCTACACCGCCCTTTCCACTGGCGATTGGAATGATGTGCATTTACATGCTCCTTCTACGGATCAGGCTCGGAATCTGAATTCACCGGTTAGCCTGGGGCTCAGTCCTGCCGCGGGATGCAGCCAGGGGTAAAGCGACTAGAATTATAAGATCAAAACCAAGCAAACCGAGACTCCGGAACAGAAATAACGCAGATTCGGAATCCGGTACTACCGTTCCGGTTCGTAAGCCTTGTACCCATAATAGTACAAGAACTGCCAAGGAAGCGGTAGTGGCGAGTTTACCAATTATGAAGATGGGAAAAAAGTGCCTTCCTGTTCTTGATGTAGATCGGGATTCTTGACGGCTTGATGTTGGAACCAGGCCGTAGAAAAAGGCGCCGGCAAGAAGCCCTGCTTGAGGGGCGGCGAACACAGCTAGGACGACCGGTGATAGGGTACCGTAGATAAGGTTGGCAGTTAACACTACGTACCAGAGCAGCAAAATACGAAGGGTCTCCCAGATGCCGAGGAGAATCCAGATTGGTTTTGGTAGGTTCATTGGTTTGAAGTGTATGGGCCTTAACCTGGCCAGTCAAGGGAAGCAGGCGTTGCCTAGACAAGGTGAATGGGGTAGCCTGAATCCGGAGGATGACTATGAAGAAAAAATTATTGATTAGCCTGTTTCTGGCAGTGGTTCTTGCCGGGGCAGGTGCAGATACCTTTGTGTTGGGAACGCTAAAGGGTCCCAGCGGGGTGGGGTTAGCGCCGATGATTGTTGAGCCTGTTACCCTGGACAACGGAATACCGGTTGAGGTTGTGGCTCTGGGGGCGCCGGATGTCATGGTTTCCCGGATTATTAATCGGGAGGTGGATGCGGCGGTATTGCCGGTTAATCTTGCTGCGAAGTTATACAACGCCGGTCAGCCCATCCGCCTGGCAGCCATTGTCGGCAACGGTATGCTGAGTCTGGTCAGCCGGGATACCGGGGTTGGCAATCTGGCTGACTTAGGGGGAGACGGGGTGTATGTGGCCGGCCAGGGCAGCACCCCGGAGTTTGTCTTTCGATTCCTCCTTGATAAAGCGGGACTTTCGGGGGTGCAGGATCGGAGCAGCGGGTTGGCGAGTACTGAGGTCGGGTTGAATTTTTCCATGCCCTACCCGGAGATTACTGCCTCGATTATCGCTGGACGGATTGACCACGCTGTCCTGCCCGAGCCGTTCGCTACTATGGCGGTGTTGCGGGGCCAGGGTGCTATTCGCAAGGCGGCAGATTTACAGGAATTGTGGGCTCGGGTTCCCGGGAATGAGGAAGATTATCCCATGACCGCCTTGGTGGTCCGCAGGGATGTCGTTGAGGATGAACCCGAAACCCTCGAACTGGTACTTGAGGCGTACCGGGAAAGTTTGGAGACGGTCCTGGCCGATCCCCAGGCTGCAGGTCCGGTGGTTGAGCGGTCCGGTCTGGGTTTGCAGGCTCCGGTGGCAGCCCAAGCGATTCCGGTGACCAACTATGTGTATATTCCGGCCGTGGAAAGCCGACAGAAGGTTGAAGGACTGTTACGGGTGTTTCTGGATTTTGCTCCACCGTCCATCGGCGGCAAACTGCCGGATGACGGATTCTATCTGAGGTAACCGTGATATGAAGCCCCAACAGCCGGAAATCCCCCGGCGTCCAAGGAAGCATCTGCCCCCCGGGCAGGAATACTCGGGCTTAATCCGCTTGTTTCGGATGCTCAAACCCTGGGCCTGGTACCTTCTGGGTGTCGGTGCTCTGGCGGTGGGCTGGGTGATAGCAGCCTGGGTTATTGATGCGTCAATCATTCTGCCCGGTCCTGAATTGGTTCTCAGGAGACTCGGCAATTACATGGGGCAGACAAGGTTTTGGTCTGCCCTCGGGGGTACTGTTCTCCGGGTTTTAGCGGGTTTCGGATTGTCCCTCGCTGTAGCGACGGTTCTCGGCGGGTTGGCCGGGGTGTTTCCCGGGGTGCGGTGGGCTATTACTCCCCTGCTGAGGTTAGTGCAGGCTGTGCCGGTGTTAGCGGTCATTCTGATTGCCCTCATCTGGTTCGGTAGTGAACAGGTACCGGTGTTTACGGCTGTGTTGATGGGGATGCCGGTGATGACCGAGGGGGTAATTCAGGGGGTTCGGGGGGCTGATCCGGGGCTGGTGGAAATGGCCCGGGCGTACCGGGTTCCAGGGTTGCGGATTTTTACGGGGATTCAGCTGCCCTCGGCCCTGCCCTTTCTTGCCGCTGCTGCCAGGGCCTCATTAGGGTTGACCTGGAAGGTGGTTGTGGCGGCGGAGGTGCTGGCCCAGCCGATTCATGGAATCGGAACGGGGATGCAGGGGGACAAGATTATCTTGGAAACCCCGGGTGTGTTGGCGTGGACCGCAGCGGCAGTAGTGCTTAGTGCGGTGAGCCAAGGGGTGTTTTCTCTCGTGCTCCGCGGATGGAGGCGTTATGGACGCGGTTAAGAACCGGGATGCGGACTGGGGATTGTCTGGGGTACGTTTTACGTACCCGGACACCGGGATTGAGATTGCCAGGAACCTGGAGCTGGCGCTTCCGGGCGGCAAGATTACCGCCGTGCTCGGTCCTTCGGGCTGCGGAAAATCGACTCTTCTGCATGTATTATCCGGGGAGCTGGATCCCCAGGAGGGGGAGGCTGATATACCCGGTGACGGGAATGTTTCGATGATTTACCAAGATCCGCGGCTGATCCCCTGGAAGAGTGTGGAGGGGAATCTGGAATTTGTGCTCAGGGGTTGGTTTGAGGCTCAGGAGCGCCGGAGGCGGATCGCCCAAGGCCTTGATCTGGTGGGGCTAGGTGGCCGGGCCAGGGACCTGCCCGATCAGCTGAGCGGCGGACAGCGGCAGCGGGTAAATATGCTCCGGGCCTTTTTGGTGCCCGGGGATGTGCTGCTGATGGATGAGCCCTTCCAGGGGCTGGATGTGGTACTGCGGATACAGTTGCTGGAGGTATTCGCCCGGTTATGGCTGGAGCGTCCCCGGAGTGTCTTGGCGGTGACCCATGAGCCCCGGGATGCGGCGTTACTGGGTCACCAGTGTCTGATCGTATCCGGACCGCCGGTGCGGATTGAGGGCAGAATTACCGGACTTGGACCCCGGTTGGATGTGGGTGCAGGGGATGATGGGACCGCAGGGGTAGAAACCAGAATTATTGCTCAGTTGATGGCGTCGGGGCGCAGGGGCACTGGGTCATCGGGATAGAGGGTATCTCATGATCGCCATGGTAATGCGACGAACAATGTATGTTCCTTTCATTGCCTCTCCGGGGCAGTCTTTGTATATTATTGCCCATCGGAGAGCGTCTTAGTCGGGGTGTAGTCCCCAGGCAGGGATGCTGTGTACGGGCGTTAGAATCCCCCTATCAAATAAAACCACAAGGAGATTGCCACATGGCAAAGCACAGTTTTCAGACCGAGGTGGGGCAGCTGCTCCAGCTCATTACCCACAGTCTCTATTCCCACAAGGAGATTTTCATCCGGGAGCTGGTTTCTAATTCGTCGGATGCCCTGGATAAGCTCAAGTACCTGACATTGACGGATGATCAATTTAAAGAGCTGTCCTTTGAGCCCAGGATTGATATTTCGTTTACCGATGATGGTATTACCATCCAGGATAACGGCATCGGGATGAATGAGGCAGATTTGACTGAGCATCTTGGAACCATCGCAAAATCGGGAACCAAGGCGTTTCTGGGGCAGCTAACCGGGGATACCAAGAAGGATTCCAACCTGATCGGCCAGTTCGGGGTAGGGTTTTATTCTGCCTTTATGGTGGCGGATACCATTGATGTGTTTAGCCGGCGGGCAGGAGAGGATCAAGCCTACCAGTGGTCCAGTGACGGGAAGGGTGAATTCGAGACTGCCCCGGTATCCTCTGAACAGGCGGGTTTTGAAGGCCAGGGAACACGAATTATCCTGCATATAAACGAAGAAGGTAAGGAGTACGCGAACCGCTGGCAGATTGAACAGGTGGTGAAGAAGTATTCTAATCATATTGCCTTCCCGATTTTCCTGCATTACGACGAGAAGCAGTATGATGATAAGGGAAAGGAAAAGGGTACCGAGGCAAAGGTTAGCCAGATTAATAGTGCTAATGCTCTTTGGAAGCGGCCGAAATCCGAGTTGGCTGAGTCAGACTACCATGAGTTTTATAAGACCATCGGTCATGATACCGAGGATCCGTTGTTTTACCTGCATACCCAGGCTGAGGGTACCCTGGAATATACCACCTTGTTTTATGTTCCGAAGAAGGCGCCCTTTGATTTGTTCCATGCTGATTACAAGCCCGGGGTCAAGCTGTATGTGAAGCGGGTGTTTATTACCGATGATGATAAGGAGTTGTTACCCTCCTATCTGCGCTTTGTACGCGGGGTAATTGACAGTGAGGATCTTCCCTTGAATGTGAGCAGGGAGATTCTTCAGCAGAACCGGGTGATGGTTAATATCCGCAATGCTTCGGTTAAAAAACTGCTGGGAGAGTTCACCCGGATTGCCCTGGAGGATAAGGAGACCTACAAGAGCTTTATTGACGAGTTCAACCGGCCCCTGAAGGAGGGGTTGTACAGCGACTACGCCAATAAAGAGCAGCTTTTGGAGCTGGTACGGTTTAAATCCACCAAAGAAGAGGGCTGGGTGAGTCTGGAAGAGTATAAGAGCCGGATGCTGCCCGACCAGAAGGCTATTTATTACATTACCGGCGAAAAAGAGCATGTTCTGAGAAACAGTCCCCTCCTGGAAGCCTATAAGAAGAAGGACATTGAGGTGCTGATCATGGACGACGAGATTGATGAGATCGTTGTTCCCGGCATCGGTACCTATAAAGAGGTGGAGCTGAAGGCGGTAAACCGGAGTGATGCCGGTGAAGACCTGAAAGAGAAGAAGGATAAAAAGAAGGAAAAAGAAACCCAACCGGTGGTAGAGAAGATAAAAAAGGCTCTCGGTGACCGGATTAAGGATGTGCGGGTTTCGGTACGCCTGGCTGACAGCCCCAGCTGTATTGTGATGGATGAGAGTGATCCCAGCTTCCAGATGCAGGCCATGTTGAAGGCTATGGGCCAGAATGCCGGGCTGGGTGAGGTGAAGCCGATTCTTGAGGTGAATCCTGACCATGCAATTGTTCAGAGCCTTAAGTCCGTGGAGGATGAGCAGCGGATTGCTGACCTGAGCTTTTTACTGTTTGAGCAGGCTATGCTGATTGAGGGGGCTGAACTGAAGGACCCGGCGGAGTTTGTAAAACGGCTGAACAGGGTTCTGGAACGCAGTATTTCCTAAGCGCTGACTTGTGGGTAGTTGGTTGTAAGGGTGCGCCTGGGAGCAGGTGCTCCAGGAGGTAAGATTGCTCCCGGGCAAGGGATGTCTCCGGGAGACGGTGTTGCCCCTCGGGCCGGCCACCTGATGGTACTATCCTACCTGGTGTAGCCTACAGTTGTTTGCCCACCAAGTCTCACATACCAAGATAGCCCACCGTGGCCGGTTTCAGTTCCGGCGGATGGTGGATGGTGAATGATGATACGGCTGCCTGGGAGGCGATCCCAGGCAGTTTTTTTTATAGTGCGCAAAAGGTTGTACCTTTTCACCTTGCCACACTACCCGTGGATAAAAAATAGGATGGTTCTGCTATATATGGTGTAGTTTCCACCCTTTTGCGCACAATGAATACCCTAGAGTCCGCCGGTGAGTTGGTAGAGCAGGGCTGTTAAGAGGGCACCGAGAACCGTATATCCCAGGTACAGGGCGAATACCCGTTTTTTCGCAACACCCCATACGGCTGTCATCGCAGGTATGGTTGTAGTGGCACCCGCCACGAGAAACGCCAGGGCCGCTCCCCCGCTCATGCCCTTGGTGAGGAGTCCGCCCACAATACCCAGGGCTGATAGGGAGGTGGTGTAGAGGGGCAGTCCCAGTCCGAGCCCAATAAATATCGAGTAGGGGCTTTGGGTACCCAGGGGTCCGGTGACCCAGGTGCTGGGGAGGTATAGGGTGATGAGGGCTTCGAGGAAAAAGGCGATGAGCATGAATTTGCCTATCCACCACAGAATCTCCACGCTCTCCTTACCCAGGCGGGTTAAAAAGTCCCGGTTCAGATAGCGGTAGCGCCATTTGGTCAGGATGGAGGCCGAGGCTCCGAGATGAACCTCCGGTCCGGATGAGGGTGCAGTCCGGCAGGCACAGGCTTCCGGGGGGGCCTCGGAGGTGTTGGCCAGGATGGGGTTCACTGATAGAGAACCGACCTCCCTGGGGAGGATTCTCAGGGGAATCCCCGTGGGAGCTCCGAGCTTCCCGGGTGCTGCCGGTGTGAGCCCCTCGGGGGCAGGGGAGATCTTGGCGGATTCGGGGTGGGTTGGCGCGGTCCGGGGGTTCAGGGTGCCGGGGCTGGGACCGGTGCTGAGTGTTGGGTGCTGTTGATGGCGTTTGAGGACCGATGCGGGGAGCCATCCGCGAAGGGAAAGGAGGTGGGTGATAAATCCCGCCCCAAGGCTCATTAGGAAGGTCCCGGAAAGCCGCCATACGGCAAGATTCCAGCCGATGGTTGACACCGAGAGAAAGAAGATTTCCGGGTCCATGGACGGGCTGGCAAGCCAGAAGCTCATGACCGGAGCCAAGGGAACCCCGCTTATGAGCAATCCGGTGACGACGGGAATAACCGAACAGCTGCAGAGGGGGCTAAGAGCGCCGATGGCGGTTCCTAAGAGAATGGCCGGTATCGGTCTGCGCCGCATCACTGAACCTAAGACCTCTCCGGCTCCGCTCAGGCGGACCGCCGCCGCCAAGGGAATGGTTACCAGGAACAGGGGCCAGGAATGAAGGATCTTTTCCAAGACGAATCCTAGAATATCGAGAATATAGTTCATCGGGGGGCTCCTTGGGGGTTGGGCTGGGGGGTTACTCCTGGGGCTGAGCTGCCGCCGAAGGCGTCCTGTACCATCCGGCTGTACCAGTGGATGGTATCCTTATTCAGACAGTAGCGGATGGCGGTGCCCTCTATGGTTCCTTGGATTATTCCTGCCTCCTTCAGGGCCTTGAGGTGCTGGCTGACCGTGGCCTGGGAGAGGGGAAGTTGGTGTACAATGGATCCGGTGATACAGCTGCTGGTCCGGCTTAATAACCGGATAATCTCCAGCCGGGCGGGATTGCCCAGGGCTCGGCTTATTTTCCAGAACTGCTCCCGGTCCCTGGGGTTGTCGAGAATACTGTTTTCACAACAGGGTGGAATTTCTTTCATCGTAAAAATACGATATACTGTATGGGAGGCTGCGTCAAGGACTGAATGCAGGGATATTGGAAGGTCCAGGAATCTATGCTATGCATTCATCATGAATACATCGCACGATCCCTGGTTTGCCAGGGTTATTGAAGGGCTGAAGGATCTTCCCGGGGTGGAGGCTATTGCCCTCGGGGGTTCCCGGGGAGCTGGCACCTCCGATGCCGGGAGTGACTACGATTTATACGTGTATGTCCGGGAGATGGTTGATCCCTCCCGGAGAGAGGCGATTTTGGCGCCTTTATGCTCCTATCTTGAGGTAAATAATCAATTCTGGGAGACCGAGGATGACGGGATTTTACGCAGCGGGATTCCTGTGGATGTGGTGTACCGGAGCCTGGATTGGCTTACTGAACATCTTGAGTCCCTTTTGGGGGCGGGGCAGGCTGCTACGGGATACACAACCTGTTTTTGGTATAATCTTCTGAATTCCCGGGTGCTGTACGATCCCAGGGGCGGGTACGCGGCTCTCCAGGAAAAGTGGCGCATTGCCTACCCCCGGAAATTGCAAGAAAACATCCTCTCAAAAAACCTGCCCCTCCTCCGGGGAAAGCTACCCTCCTACCTGGGCCAGGTGGAAAAGGCCGTAGGCCGTAACGATTGGGTCAGCGTACACCACCGAGTTACGGCTCTCATGGAGAGTGTGTTTGATATTCTTTTTGCCCTGGGGGAGATGCCCCACCCCGGGGAAAAACGCCAGGTTCAATTTCTCCTGGATGCCGGCACCCCGGTGCCTGAGAATTTTGAGGATCAGGTAGAGAACATTATGGAGAACACCGGACCGGCAGGGGCTGCTGTACTTCCGGGGTTATTGAACACCCTCATTGACGGGGTGTATTCCCTGGCGGGATGGATAGAGCATGAGTGAGCTATCGACCCCACGGCTGCTGCTGCGCCGCTTCAGCCCTCGGGATGGGGATGATTTATTTGACTACCTCGGGCTGCCGGAGACCTATACCTTCGAACCGGGTAAGCCCTTAACCAGAGAGCAGTCCCGGCAGGTCGCAGCGGAGCGGGCAGCTTTGGATATGTTTTGGGCGGTGGTATTACAGGAAACGGGTAAGGTAATCGGTCATCTCTATTTCGAGGAAAAGAATCCCCGGGGAGACCGGATTTGGACTCTGGGGTACATCTTCAATCCGGCATTCCAGCGCCGGGGATACTGTACCGAGGCCAGCCGGGGCTTAATCGGCCATGCCTTTGAGAACCTCGGGGCGAGTAAAATCACGGCCTCCTGCAATTCTAGGAATACTGCCTCCTGGAAAACCCTTGAGTCCCTGGGATTTACCCGAGACGAAATACGGCTAAACGACGACGGGACCCATGGGTCGTACACCTACGGATTGCTGGCAGAGGATTTTTCAAGGGGCCGGGGTGAATGAGTGGTACTTCGGAATTATCAATAGCCGGCAGGCCCGGGCTCTCTAGGCCTGTCGGGGTTCGGAGAGCTTAAACCGGCCGATGTTCTGGTCGGCGGCTTCTAGGGATTGGTCCAACCCGGCGGAGAGGGCGTTTAGGGACTCCATACTGTCTGCGATGGCCTGCATACCCTGGTTTATTTCGCCGATGGATTGATCCACAAAACTGCTGATGTTTCCCAGGTGTTCCATGATGGCGGTGATCTTCTGGTTCGATGAGCCGAGGTTTTGGGCTTGTTCGGTCAGGGTTTGGCTATGGTGATTTAGCTGCTCCATTGCCTGTAAAACTTGGCTGCCGCCCTGGTTCATTTCTTGGGTGTTGTCGGTGATGTCCTGAAATGCTGAAGTGAGGGTGTGCACCTCTGATTGGATACCCTCATACACACGGGAGGTGAACTGAGTGGCGTCCAGGGCGCTTTTGATTTTCTCGACAATCCCTGATAGTACGGTGCTGATGGACTGGCTCTGTTGACTCGAGGTCTCGGCAAGTTTTCGGATCTCGTCCGCCACCACGGCAAAACCCCGGCCGGCGTCTCCGGCGTGAGCAGCTTCAATGGCTGCGTTCATTGCCAGAAGGTTGGTTTGAGATGCAATACCGGAGATGAGTTTTACCATGGACAGAATTGAATCGATGTCGTCATGCATGGTCTGTACGGCCTCTAGGGATCCCTGTACCTTTTCTTCCCCCTCTCTAAGGGTTGTACTTAGGCGTGATGTTCCCTGCTGCCGATCCTGGGCGATCCGGGAAAGGCGCTGGATGGATTCTATCATCTGCCCCACCGAAGCGGTGGATTCCTGGGCCATGGCTGCTTGGTTAATGATTTGCTCTTCGATGATTGTTACACCTTGGTGTACATCCTGGGCGGCTTGGGTGGCCTGGGTTACCACCCGTTCCATGGTGGTGATTTGATCGGCGATGGATGCGATGTTGGCAGAGATTTGAACCGCAGAACTGCTGTTCTGCCTGATGGATTCCATGATTCCCGATTTTACCTGGTTGGCCTCCAGGAGGGCATTCCGGAGTACCAGGAGGATTGTCTCTGTTTTATCAATAAAGCTGTTGAGATTGCCGGCCAGTTGGGTCATCTCATCCCGGCGTTGGATGGGCAGCCGCATGGTCAGGTCGCCTTCGGAGGAGGAGAGTTGGGTAACCCGGGTGGTGACCTGTCTTATGGGCTTTAAAACCGTGGTATGAACGGTCCACAGGATTAACAGTCCCAGGACGATGCCGATACCGGCGTAAATATTGTAGAACACGAGTAGAGTCCAACCGTAGTGTCGAACCTGGGTGTAATTGTTCTGGGCGCTCTGGGCGGTCTGTTCCGATAGACCGGAGAGCAGGGCCAGTAGGCTCAGGTGCGCGGCGTTATAATCACCTTGAAATACAGACAGGGCCTGATCCTTCTGCTCCCGGGTGAGTAGTGCCCGGATGTCCTCCAGGAGCCCCTGCCACCGCTGAAATGCAGGCTCAAAGCCGGCCAGGCTGGTGGATTCTTCTGCCGGCAGATTTACGGCATCCTCGTATCCTTGAAAAAACTCCAGAGCCTTTCGTGTGTCCCCAGGGGATTGGGGGAGGGGGGAACCGGGATCTGCAAGCAGGGAATCGGTTACAGACAGATGGAGGGAGGTAATCTGCCGCTCACTCTGGCCTAATAATGCGAGACCCCGGAGCTGCTCTTCGTAGATGTGTTCGCTTTTCGAGAGAATGTCCATGGTAATGAAGAGGGCGAAATAGCTTATCCCCAGGAGCATTACCGTTAGCAGGCTGACGAAGGTATAGAGTTTACCCCGAATGGTCATGGCGGCCGTCCTTTCGCTGATTGTAGATTGGGATGTGTGACCAGGTATTGGTGTCTGAGATCTTCCATCTTCCCCGGCATCTCCCAGCTTCAAGGGAAAAAGCCCCCCCGGGTTTGAGCCCGGGGAGGCAGGGGGGTAGAATAGGAGGTCCGAGGTTAGTTGCCGTATCCTGATCCGGTGTTGTACTCCAGCCCGTATCCGATTTCATAGGTCGGGTCTTGGGTGTCTCCGGGGATGTCTTCCAGCTGGTTTCGTACCGATTCCATGGATGAGGGGATTTCCACGGGCAGGGTGCCCTTCGGCGCCGCCCCTTCCTGCCAGAATACAACATCCAGGAAGGCCCGGTCGGTGGCTGCGAAGTCGATGAATACACCGTCCACATCTTTCAGGAAGGGTTCGATGATTCCCGGGCGGGATGCTGTCATACCAAGGATGATTTTCAGATCCGGGTTCGCCTGTTTGGCCTGAATAGCACGAGTGATGGCGGCGAGACTCTCTTGGTAACCGAGGTAGGACCGGTATCCCTGGCCGACCATGCCGGCACCGGATCCGTTACTCCAGTCACCGAACTGCCACCCCCCGAAATCCACGTAGTTCGGGATGGTTTCATCGGTGTACTGGTCTGAATCGTGGTCGAAGACCCGGGTCGGACTCTGGAAGTCCAGGGGGACGCCGCCTTGGGTTCCGAAGTAGGTGCCGCCCCGGGCATTGATTCGGATTATGGCTATGTCTGCTTCGGCAATGCTATCGACAAAGTTGGCTTCCAGGTACTGGCTGTCCGAGGAGAAGGCGTAGGTCTTCTCCTGGCCGCTGTCGGCGTCGGGGAAGGGGCTGTCAAAGTATACATCCACCCGGTTGTTTCCGTTGGTGTCTACAGCACTGACGTAATCGGGGTTTGTGGCGGTTATGGGCAGAAGCTGGATGTAGGGGGCTACCTCCGGGTTTTCTGTCAGAACCATCGCCTTTCTCATGGCGTCAAATCCCTTCGCCATCCGGTCTTGCATAGCCTTCCCCTCGGGGTTCCAGAACTCCCGAGCTTCCGCCAGGTTTACATAGGGGTTTTCGAAGAGCCCCAGCTTGAACTGCAGTTCCAGGGTGCGGATTGCTGCTGCGTTGATGGTTTCATCGGTAATGAGCCCGTCTTCGTAGGCGGTGAGCCACCAGCCGTCGTTGTCTCCGGGCATATTCTGATAGGTGCCGGCGTTTAACATTTTTGCCAGACGCTCGGGTTCGCTTAGGTCTTCAACTCCCCAGGCTGCATTGGTAGCGATACTATGGTCGGATACCACGGTTCCGTCGAATCCCAATTGATTCTTAAGAAGCTCGGTGGCAATCTGATATTCGTAGGCGGAACCTACTGCCTCGTAGCCGGTCTGATCGGGATCTATGATGCTGTAGGCCATCATGATGGCTCCCACCTCGGCCTTTTCGATGGCGGCTTCAAAGGGTTTCAGGTGTTCTTCCAGGTTTCCTCCGGGAAAGGCCGCATACCGGCCGGCCCGGGTATGGCTGTCCATTCCTTCCTGGTTTGAACCGGCTCCAGGAAAATGCTTGAGTACGGTGATGATTCCGTCCACCCCAACACTGTTTTTGTCCAGGTCGTATCCCTGCATGGATTTAACCAGTACTTCGATGTGCCGGGCTACGATGTCGCCGTCGGCATGGAGGAGGTGCTGGATTCGGGCCCAGCGGGGTTCGGTGGCCAGGTCTGCTTGGGGGCCCAGGAGCACGTGGTAACCGCTCATCCGTAGTTCATCCCGGACTATTTCTCCGAACCGCTTGGTCAGGCCAAGGTCGTTGATGGCCCCGAGACCCATCATGAAGGGCCAGGTTGAATACTGGTAGTCGGGGATTTCGTTTCCGAACCAGTAGTCATGGGTTGGGTCCTGGGAAAGGATCATGGGGATTCCCCAGTTCAGACGTTCAACGTAGCCTTGGACATTGTTAAAATAGGTCAGCACATCCAGGGGCGCCACCGGGGCCTGCAGCGCATAGCGGTTCCCCGCGGCAAGCTGAGCTGCCGGTGTACCTTCCTCCGTCTCTCCTCCGGCACCTAAGCCCGGTATACCGAATCCTTCATCTTCGCCGCCTAAATTCAGGCTGCGCCAGTTGAGCAGGGCGAGTTTTTCTTCCACCGCCATGCGTTCCACCAGATCGCCTGCCCGGTCCCGGGGGGTTAGGCGCCAATCCTCATAGGGCTCGAGTTTTCCGTTTCCGTTGGAATCCTTAAACTCCAGACCGCGGCTGGTGATGACGCCTTTGTCATTACCCGCTGACAGGATGGGTTCGGTCCCCTGGGAAGGAATGCCTGGGTTCGCTTCCAGGTATTCTTGATAGGTGGTAATCTCGGGCTGCTCGCTGTAGATGCTCACCTCGAAGGGGTCCCCTCCTCCGCAGGCGGCCAGAGCAAGGGCTATAAGCACCGCGCTTACGGCGATAAACGCTTTTTTTATCATACAATCCTCCTAAAACTGCTGTATGTGTTGAGAACACGGCCTCCGGCTACAGCCGGACTGCACCGGAAGGGATCTTGGGGTTATGTCCTGAGCCCGGGGTCTGATTTCCGGGCCTCTGATTGCCCGGGCTTCAAAACTGCGGGAAAGACATCCCTTCCAGTGTTAGGAAAAGGGTAGCACGGTAATTTTTCTCCAGGCTATCAACGATCGGTTACAGGGCGGCAACGAAATGTGATGTCTACCGGGTGGGGAACCGGTTTCTTTTTGGGATAAAACCGGTAATACTACTAGGTAGAATGAATACCCGGGCCCTGAAGTGTTTTATCGAAGTATATGAAAAGAAGAGCGTTGCCGCCGCAGCTCGGGAGATCTACATCTCTCCCCAGGGCCTGAGCAAAATCATTAAACAGTTAGAGTATGACTTGGAGACAGAGTTGTTTTTCCGCGGCGCCCAGGGTATGGAGGCGACCGAAGCCGGGGAGCTGTTGTATGCCCGGGCACGCCATATCTGCTATCTTCTGGACGATATAAAGAAAGAAATAAGCATAATCGGGGGAAGCAAGGGCACCCTTAACGTCGTGGTTACCTATTCCACCTCGGCAATCGTTCCCTACGAAATGCTTCACCGGTTTTCCAACCTGAACCCGAACCTCCAGATTAAAATTGACGAGTATCCCGACGAGTTTGCCGTGAACGACCTCTTCCAAGACGAGGCCGACGTGGGGATAGTCCTGGGCCACGAGGGTATACCCAATTGCAGTTATGAATTGCTCGTTCCCGGTCGGACGGTAATTATCGTCGGACCCGATCACCCCTTGGCGTCCCGGAATGAAATCTCCTTGGACGATTTGAAGAACCATCAATTGGTGGTAAAGACCATGGAGCCCGGGCGAGACAGCCATCTGGTAGAGGAGTGTAAATCCCGGGGCTTCGATCCCGGGGTACTCTACTCCACTGGGAATCTGACGGCCCTCCGCAACAGCTGTATCCGCACCGGAGTGGCCGCTGAATCGGTTGACTTTGTGGAGCAGGCCTTCCCCTCTGACCAGGTCCGGGTCCTTCCCCTAAAAGAGCGGATACCCCAGAACATCTATGTGATCAGCCGGGACCGTGATATTCAAAACCGGGCCGTAACCCTATTTCAAACCTTTCTGAGAGAGAATTTTAGATCATGAGCACTCCTAAGCATTCCGACATACTGAGCCGCATGACCCTGGAAGAAAAGGTTTCTCTGCTTTCCGGCAGAGATTTCTGGCAGACCAAAGAGATTCCCCGGTTGGATATTCCCAGCATTTACCTGGCCGACGGTCCCCATGGAATCCGCCGTCAGGCCGTGGACGCCCAGCAGATCGGGTTGAACATCGGAATTCCGGCGACCTGTTTTCCCACCGAGGCCACGGTGGCCAATAGCTGGAATGTGGAATTAGGAGAGAAGGTGGGCTCGTTTTTGGGCAACGAGGCCGTGGCCCAGCGGGTGAATGTCCTGTTAGGCCCGGGGATCAACATGAAACGGAATCCTCTGGGGGGTCGGAATTTTGAGTACTTTAGTGAAGACCCGTATCTGGCGGGAAAGATGGCTGCAGCCTATATCCGGGGAATCCAGTCCCAGGGAATCGCCGCCTGCGTGAAACACTTCGCCGCGTCCAACCAGGAGTGGCGTGTTATGACCATAGATGCGGTCATAGATGAGCGCACCCTGCGGGAAATCTACCTCACTGCCTTCGAGATTGCGGTTACCGAGGGCAGGGTTAAGTCTCTCATGTCCGCCTACAACCGGGTGAACGGTACCTACGTTAACGAACACCCCTATTTTATGAACAAGGTTCTCCGGGGCGAATGGAATTACCAAGGCTGTGTAATTACAAACTGGGGGGGCAGTAACGACCGGGTGGAGGGTCTGAAGGCCGGCAACGAACTGGAAATGCCCGGAAGCGAGGGCGAAACAGACCGGCAGATAGTACGGGCCCTTGAACAGGGGATCATCACCGAGGACCTCATTGACGAAAATGTTGACCGCCTGCTGGATCTGATTCTATCCACCAGTGCGGTGCTCCAGTATCCCAAAATCGATTTTAACATTCCCCAGCACCACCGGGTGAGCCAGCGGGTGGCTGAGGAATCCATTGTTCTGCTTAAAAACCACGGCGGCATTCTGCCTCTGAGCCACACCACGAAGGTGGCCGTTATCGGGGATTTTGCCCGGAATGCCCGCTATCAAGGTGCCGGATCATCCCTGGTGAATCCTACGGTGCTGGACAATACCATGGACTGCTTTGATGAATCAGGTATTTCCAGTATCGGTTTTGAACGGGGATTCGAACGCTACGGTAAAGAATCGTCCAGGCTGATCGACCGGGCCTGCGCCCTGGCTCGGAAGGCTGATACGGTGCTGCTCTACCTCGGCCTCGACGAGGATAGCGAGAGTCAGGGGGTGGACCGGAGCACTATGCGCCTACCGGATAACCAGATTCAGCTCCTGGAGGCATTAAGCCGGGTAAACCCGAACATCGTGGTGATACTTTCCTGCGGCTGTGCGGTAGAGATGCCCTGGATCGATACGGTCCGGGGATTGCTCCATGCCTATCTTGGCGGCCAGGCCGGGGCCCGGGCGATCTTGCGGGTTATCTCCGGGGATGTGAATCCCTCGGGGAAACTGGCCGAGAGCCTACCCCGGCGGTACGAGGACACCCCGGCCTCCCGGTACTATCCCGGAAAGGATCTAACCGTGGAGTACCGGGAGGGTCCCTTCATCGGCTACCGCTACTACGATACCGCCGGGGTAGAGCCTCTGTTTCCCTTCGGTTTCGGCCTGAGCTACACCCGCTTCGGATACTCGGATATTTCCGTGGACCGTGAGGGGGTGGAGTTTTTCCTGGAGAATCAGGGCCCGGTTGCGGGGATGGAGGTCGCCCAACTCTATGTTGGTAAATCCGAGAGCAGGATTTACCGGCCCCGGAAGGAGCTGAAAGGCTTTGTGAAGGTGCTGATTAATCCGGGGCAACGTAAACGCATTCGAATCCCCTTCGATGATAAAACCTTCCGGTTCTTTAATCCCCGGGCAGGGGAATGGCAGATTGAGGGGGGCAGCTATGAGATTATGGTGGGCTCATCCAGCCGGGATATTCATTTAACGGCGAGTTTGGAGGTGGAGGGTACCGCCGGGCCCCTGCCGGGGATGTGGAGCCCTGAAAGTCTACCCTCCTATTACACCGGGGGAGTGGGGGATGTTTCCGAACAGGAATTTTCCCGGCTTCTGGGTCGCCCGGTTCCCCAGGGCTACCGTGACCGGTCTAAACCCCTGGGCTACAACGATGCCCTGGCGGAAACACGGTATGCCCAGGGCTGGGCTGCCAGGCTCTTTTTCTGGTCCATGGAGGCCTTGTTGGGTATGTTGCACCGTACCGGCCGGCGAAAACAGGCAAATCTCATCATGATGTCGGTTTACCACCTGCCCTTCAGGGGAATAGCCCGGCTGACCGGCGGCCGGGTTTCCATGGAGATGGTGGACGGCCTGCTGCTGATCAGTAACGGCCGGTTTCTTGCCGGTGCCGGAAAGGTGGTGGCGGGCTGGTACCGGAAGCGACGCAGAAACCTGGTTCGCCGGTAACCCAACAAATCCGATTTTCGAATGTCCCTGGCTGGAGCCGGTGACCGCACCTCCGGTATCCCAGCCCGCTTATCCACTGAGTAGAACCGATTGTACCCGTACAGCGCAACCCCGCCCCCGGAGACGATGGAAGTCTGATCGCCCGGGGAACCTAGATGATGTTCTATACCCCCTCAACTTCCCCGAAACAAACTGTTGCCA
Organism: Spirochaeta lutea; assembly: GCF_000758165.1. NCBI lineage: Bacteria > Pseudomonadati > Spirochaetota > Spirochaetia > Spirochaetales > Spirochaetaceae > Spirochaeta > Spirochaeta lutea. The sequence goes on from NZ_JNUP01000064.1 coordinate 238,180, forward strand.
CCTCGCAACCATTAGCTGTTGGACGGTAAAAAAATCACCATGGTATGCTTTGTCAACGTTGGAGATCCCCTCATCCGGTGAACTCCGGCTCAGATACGATTGATAGTGCGCAAAGGTTTGTAAACGACACCGGTTACAGTGGGGTATGAGTGGTCCTGCTCCACGGGCAGTGCCGCCGGTAGGTGAGGTTACAGCCTTTCGTGCGCTACCGATAGGATAAAAAGGAATTACTATGGATTATAAGCATGTAATAAAACAGATGACCCTGGAAGAGAAGGTGTCTCTGCTTTCCGGAAAAAACTTCTGGGAGAGTCAAGAGTTGGAGCGCCTTAATGTGCCGGGGATGTTTCTGGCTGACGGTCCTCACGGAATCCGGCGCCAGGCTGCGGCAGCCGATCATCTGGGGTTGAACGAGAGCATACCCGCTACCTGTTATCCCACGGCGGCTACGGTGGCCAACAGCTGGGATGTGGAATTAGCCCAGGAGGTCGGAACCCATTTGGGACGGGAGGCGGCCAGTCAGCAGGTAAACGTCCTTTTAGGGCCGGGAATGAATATCAAGCGGAATCCCCTATGCGGCCGGAATTTTGAATACTTCAGCGAGGATCCATACCTGACGGGAAAGATGGCGGCGGCCTACGTCCGGGGAATCCAGGCCGGGGGAATCGGGGCCCATGTGAGCGGCGCTCCGTCCACGAGCCGGGGCATTGCAGCGTGTATTAAACACTTCGCGGTGAACAACCAAGAAACCCGGCGGATGTCCATCGATGTGGTGGTGGATGAACGGACCCTCAGGGAAATCTACCTGACCGGTTTTGAGATCGCCGTTCGGGAGGGAAGGCCCCGGGTGGTGATGTCCTCCTACAACAAGGTCAACGGTGAATATACCAACGAGAATATGCATCTGCTCCGGGAGATTCTTCGGGAGGAATGGGGATTCCAAGGCTGCGTGGTAACCGATTGGGGGGGCGGAAACGAGCGTGTCCGGGGGCTGCTGGCCGGAAACGAGCTGGAGATGCCCGGAACCGGTGGAGAGTCCAACCGGGAGGTGCTTGAGGCTGTCCGCCGGGGAGAACTTGAGGAGGCGGTGGTCGACGAGGCCCTGGAACGGTTGCTGGCCCTGGCTGATGAGACCTCCCAAGCCCTGGTGTGGAAGAACCAGAAAATCCCCCGGGATCACCATCAAACAGCCTGTAAGGCCGCGGAGGAATCCATCGTTCTGTTAAAGAACCAGGATACCATCCTGCCCCTGGATACCTCGAAGACCCTTGCAGTGATCGGCGATTTCGCCCAAACACCGCGCTACCAGGGTGCCGGCTCCTCCCGGGTCAATCCCACCCAGCTGGAATCCGCCCTGGACCGGTTGGAGTCCTCGGAGTTGAGGATTATCGGCTACGAGCCGGGGTTCCACCGGTTTGGCAAGAAGAGCAGCGATCTGGTGGAACGGGCCTGCGGCCTGGCAGCCCAGGCTGATACGGTTCTCCTGTACCTGGGACTGGATGAGGTCAGCGAGGCAGAGGGGGTGGACCGGACGAGTCTGGCCCTGCCGGAGAACCAGCTGGACCTGCTGGAAGCCCTGGTAGGGGTGCATTCCCGCATCGTGGTGATACTATCCTGCGGATCTGTGATCGAAATGCCCTGGATCGACGGGGTTTCTGCAGTGGTTCACGGCTATCTGGGCGGCCAGGCCGGTGCCCAGGCCATGGTCCGGGTACTCTTGGGGCTTGTGAATCCCTCGGGTAAGCTGGCGGAGACCTATCCCAAGACCTACCTGGATGTTCCTTCCGGGGCGAATTTCCCCGGGGGACAGGCTACCGTGGAGTATCGGGAAGGGCCGTATGTGGGCTACCGCTATTTTGACCGTCAGCCCGGGGGTATTCAATTTCCCTTCGGGTTCGGCCTGAGTTATACCAGCTTCGAATACCATGACCTCCGGGTAGACAGCCGAGGCGCGCGGTTCACCCTGAGGAACACCGGGGCTCTGGCGGGAAAAGAGGTGGTACAGCTTTACATTCAGGGGCCGGGTCAAGCAGTGTACCGGCCGGAAAAGGAACTGAAGGGTTTTACGAAGGTGCATCTGGAGCCCGGAGAAAGCCGGGAGGTACACCTGGCCTTCGATGCCTACAGCTTCCGATTTTTTAATCTGAAAAAGAATGCCTGGGATGTGGAAAGCGGGATGTATACTATCTTTATCGGGGCATCCAGCCGGGATATCCGGCTGCAGGCCTCCCTGTCCGTGCAGGGTTCGGATTGCGGGAACCTCTACGACCTCCGGAGCCTGGAGCCCTACTTTACCGGCGAGGTGGAGAACATCGAAGAACCAACCTTCGCCGCTCTGGTCGGCCGGCCCCTTCCGGAGACCCATTGGGGGAACAGGATCCCCATGGGGTACAACGATCCCCTCGCCCGGACCAAGTATGCCCGGGGCTGGTTCGGCCGCCTTACCCATAGCCTGATAATCTTTACCCATTGGCTGCTCTGGAAGATCGGTCAGCGGGACACCGCTAACCTCATCATGATGTCCTTTTATAACATGCCCTTCCGGGGGATCGCTAAAATGATGGGCGGCATGGTGTCCCGGCGCATGGCCGAGGGGTTTCTCATGATGGTTAACGGTCATTTTTTTAAGGGATTTACACGTCTGATTACAAAAGAAAAACAAGAAAAGGAAGTTGAGTATGAATACCGCACATAGCCCCGAGGAAGCGAAATTAAAACCAAAACGGGATATTCCCGTAATCAGCAATCTGGCGGCCTGGTGGAATCGGTTTGTGGAAAAACACCCCACCGTAGCCCAATTTGTGGTGTTTTTTATCCTGAGCAACGGGGTAACCCTGCTGCAAATGGTTCTGATGCCCGTGCTCAAGGAGGTGTTCGAACAGACTGCCCTGATCCACCGGGATTTTATCATCTGGCCGGTGGGACAGAACCTGGACGGATCTACCTACTATATTTTTAATTATCCCGGGGGAACCATCGCCAGCGGCGGCGGCGGGGGCTTAGCCTATTTCTTGGCCGTTCAAATCACCATAGGAATTGCCCAGGTAATCAACTTCTTTGCCCAGCGGAATATAACCTTCAAATCCAACGGTAACCCTTGGTGGTCCGCTCTGTGGTACCTCATTGCGTACATCATTATTACCATCGGCGCGGCGGCGGCCCAGGGGCTCTACAAGGCGCCGATTTACACCCTGCTGATGGATACCCTGGGGATGGGTGCCGCCGGGGAGGCCACAGCGGACGCCATTACGATGATTATTAATGCAACCATCTCCTTCTGGGTGTTTTTCCCGATATTCAAACTCATTTTTCGGAGGACTCCCGAAGAGCCCGGCGTATCACCCGAGCACGCCGGCGGTCAGGAAGGAGGCGGGGAATGACCAGGACGGAGGGGTTCTGCTTGACGGTGGTTGTGCCCTGTTATAACGCAGAATCCTATATGGCCAGGGCTGTGGATTCTGTTTTGAGTCCCGGTTTCGGGGATGTGGAGCTCATCCTGGTGAATGACGGCTCCCGGGATCGGACTGAGGCTCTGGCGGAAGGGTATGCCCGGGCGAATCCCGGCAGGGTACGGGCGGTCCATCAGGAGAACCGCGGTCACGGCGGGGCGGTGAATACAGGAATTGCCCTGGCCCGGGGTGCCTACCTGAAGGTCTTGGACAGCGATGATTGGTTTGATCTCCCGGCCTTCCGGCGGTTGGTGGAAACCCTGCGGATGCTGCTGTTCCGGGAAACCCCCGTGGACGCCCTGGTGAGCAACTATGTCTATGAAAAGCAGGGAGCCCGGCGGAAAAAAACCATGCATTACCGCAGGATTCTGTCTCGAAACAAGATTCTGACCTGGGACCAGGTGGGGCGGTTTCCAGCAGGGAAGTACCTGATGATGCACTCCCTCACTTACCGTACCCAGGTTCTTCGGGAGTCGGGTCTGAGGCTGCCGGAACATACCTACTATGTGGACAATCTGTTCGTCTGTGTGCCCATGCGCCGGGTACACTCCCTCTATTACCTGGATGAGGATCTGTACCGCTACTACATCGGACGGGATGACCAGTCGGTGAATGAATCGGTGATGATCCGCCGGATCGACCAGCAGCTGCGGGTTAATACCCTGGTAATTGAGAACTTCCTGAGGGATCCCACGGGACGCAGGCGGCTGGAAGAGTACCTGTTTCATCATCTGGAGATTGTTACGGCAATATCCAGTGTTCTTCTCATCAAGGCGGGAACCCCGGAGCATACAGAGCTGAAGGATACCCTCTGGCAGGGTATCGCCGCCATGGACCCGGGATTGTATAAGCGTCTGCATCGCCGGGGGTTAGGGGTTCTGGTTAACCTTCCCGGCCTGGCTGGCAAACTAGCAGCAGCTACTGCCTACGGTATGACCCGTCTGCTTTTCGGCTTCAATTAACGGGAGTGGGCGAGATTCTGGGGCTATGTACACAGATACATCATGTTCCTCAGCACTTGAGGAAAAATCAACAAGGAGATAAAGGCCATGAGTATGACAAAAAAAAGCAGGAGACGGTGGATTATCGGACTATCCATCCTCGGTGTGTTTACCATCGCAGTAACCGTGGCACTGAATATATTCAGCGCCCACGCGGATATCTACCTGGGCCGCGGCAAGGCCGTGGTCACCCAGGCAGAAGGCACCGAAAATCTCCCCAGCATCTATTATGAAATGGATTACCCGTCCTATGAGGCCCTGAAAGAGGCCTCCGACGCCCTGGTTCAGGAAATCGAGGCCGAGGGAATGGTTCTTCTCAAGAATAACGGCGCCCTGCCCCTGGCAGAAACCGGCAGCCGGGTTACCCTCCTAGGCCGCAGCGCTGCTGATCCGGTTTACGGGGGATCCGGATCCGGCTCGGTGGATGTCTCCCTGGCGGTGGATCTGAGAACCGCCCTGGAGGACCGGGGTTTCACCGTAAACCCCGTGGCGTACCGGGAGATTGAGGAATTTGCCTCCTACGAGATGCGGCGAAACCAGGTGGGAGAAAGCATCCGGGCCTACAAGAACCCCCGGGGCCACATCGCCATGGACCGCCCCAGCCAATCCACCTACGACATCGGTGAAATGCCGGCTGACCAGTATTCCCCCCAGGCCCTGGAGAGTTTCTCCGATTACGGAGATGCAGCGGTGATCGTTCTCGGCCGACCCGGAGGGGAAGGCGGAGACCTGACCCAGGATATGAAGGGATTCGACGAAAATTACCAGCCCGGGCAGCATCAGTTGGAATTGAACCAGGATGAGAAAGATTTGATCACCCTGGCAAAACAGAATTTTGACCGGGTTGTGGTGGTGATCAACTCCAGCGCCGCCATGGAGCTGGGAATTCTGGAGGATGATCCCGGAGTGGATGCCATCCTTTGGGCGGGATCGCCGGGGCAAAGCGGATTTTATGCAGTAGCTGATGCCCTCCGGGGGGCGGTGAACCCCTCCGGCCGGACCGTGGACATTTATGCCAGGGATTTTACCGCCGATCCGACCTTCAACAATTTCGGGCACTTTCAGTATGAGAATATTCACGGTGGAAACGCATCCGGGGAAGGGTTCTTTGTCCAGTACCGGGAAGGAATTTACTACGGCTACCGCTACTATGAAACCGCTGCCGCTGAGGGATTTATCGACTATGACCGAGCCGTGGTGTATCCTTTTGGATACGGTCTGAGTTACACCGACTTTGCATGGCAGATCACCGGATCGCGGATGGGCGATACCGAAGGGTTCATTGAGGTGGACGTTCAGGTAACCAATACAGGGGACCGTTTTGCCGGGAAGGATGTGGTGCAGCTCTATGTATCGCCCCCCTATTACCCGGGTGGCATTGAAAAACCCGAGGTAGTACTGGCGGACTTTGCGAAAACCGGGCTGCTTGCCCCTGGAGACTCCGAGGTGGTAACCCTATCGGTCCGAGTGGAGGATCTTGCATCCTACGATTACGAGGATGAACGGGCCTATGTTCTGGAAGAGGGCGACTACGGGATCCGGATTCAAGACAACTCCCATGACCTAAAAGAGGGTATCCAAGAGCTTAGCTACCGGGTAGACCGGACAGTGGTATACAACGGAAATAATCACCGGACCTCGGATCAACAGGAGGTTACCAACCAGTTTGATGACGTATCCGCCCTCTTTTCCGACAGCCCTGAGAAGGGCAGGGTCGTTAACCTGAGCCGGGCGGATTTTGCCGGTACCTTCCCCCAGGCGCCCTCGGGAGACGATTTTGAGGCAAGTGAGCAGGTTATTCAGGCCTTCCAAGCCTATGTAGCCTCGGAACATGCGGATCCCGATGATGAAATGCCCACCATCAAAGCAGAAAACGGACTCTACCTCATTGATATGCGGGGTGTGGACTACGATGATGCCCTCTGGGAGGTGTTCCTAGACCAGATTGACCCTGCGGACATTGCACGGATTGTAATCAGCTCCGCCTACACCACCGCACCCATCGAGGATCTGGGTAAACCCATGACGGTGGATCTGGACGGTCCTGCGGGAATCTCCGCATTCATGGGGGATATCCACGGATCGGCCTTTCCCTCGGCGGTGGTCATTGCATCCACCTACAATACCGATCTTGCCTCCGAGATGGGCCGAATGGTCGGTAACGAAGGGCTGGCATACGGGGTGAACGGCTGGTATGCCCCGGCGGTAAACATCCACCGATCTCCCTTCGCGGGCCGAAACTTTGAGTACTACTCCGAGGATCCGGTACTATCCGGCCGGATGGCCACCGGGGTTGTGGAGGGTGCTGCCGATAAGGGTATGTACACCTTCTTGAAGCACTTTGCCTTGAACGACCAAGAGACCAACCGGGTGAACAACGGAGTCGCCGTCTGGGCCAACGAACAGGCCATCCGAGAGATATACCTGAAGCCCTTTGAGATGGTGGTAAAGAATGCCGCTACAACCCTGCCGTACCTGGATGCGGAATCGGGAGAGCTCAGGGAAAAACCCGCAAAGGCCTCCACCGCATTCATGAGTTCCTTCAACCGGATCGGCGGGGTCTGGGCAGGGGGATCAGAACCCCTTCTTCAGACCGTCCTGCGGGATGAATGGGGATTCGAAGGTACGGTCATCAGCGACTTCAATCTGTACAGCCACATGTACGTCAACCAGGGTCTGGCGGCCGGGACCGACATCAACATAACCTTCGACTCCATGAAGTCCATCGAAGACAGCTCCAGCCCAACAGCAGTCCAGCATCTCCGGCGCAGCGCCCACCGGCTGTTCTACACCGTGGCAAACAGCAGCGCCATGAACGGCTTTGTGTCGGGTACCACCATCCACTACACCATGGCACCCTGGCGCATCTGGCTCATCGTGGCCGATGTTCTTATCGGATTGTTCATTCTTTTCGGGGTGATTCGACTGATCCTAAAAAGCAGATCCTAAGGGAGGACCGACATGATCCAAGATGTACAACTACCAACCCGGACCGGAACGATTCTCACGCCTCTTTCGGTCCTGAGCCTTGCTGCTGCGGCCCTGCTTCTTGCTGGCTGCGGCAGTACTGGGAACTCGAACAGCACCGACGGCGCCGACAATGCTTCTGGGCGTAGTCCGGGCAGCGGAGCATCCGCCGAAACCGGCAATACCGGAGACCGGAAATACTCCGTAACATTGGACACCGTGCTCCACGGCAGCCTGCAAACCGAACCGGAAATTACCCACGGCCAGACCCTGCCCGAGGGGACCCGGATAACCCTGAACGCCCAGGCGGACCCGGGGTACGCCCTGGACTCGGTCTACTACTCCGTAGCCGGTCCCTGGGGGCCCATGTATTTCGAATCCACCGAGGCTACCATGGAGGTAACCCTCACCCAGGATATTAGTCTGGGGGCATCCTTCCTGCCCGAAAAGGACGTGGCGGGATTTTCGGAGCGGCAGGACATCCTGTACGCCCAACCCGGGGTCAAACCCCTGAAGTACGATGTGTTTATACCCGAGGGAGCCCAAGACTTACCCCTGGTCATCATCACCCACGGGGGCGGCTGGTCCAGCAATGACGAGAACATCATGCGCGGCATGGCCCGGGAAATGGTCCGTACGGGCCGTTACGTGGTGGCCAGCATCGATTACCGCTGGGTCGGGACCCTGGACGGCGATGCCCGGGAAAACACCGTGGCTGATCTGATCGAAGATGTATACGGAGCGGTTCTGCATATCCAGGAGCATGCCCGGGATTACGGTGCGGATCCTGAACGTATCGCCCTTACAGGTGACAGCGCCGGGGGGCATCTTACCGCTGCCATGGCCACCATGGTGGAGCGAATCGGTTCAGGGGGATTTGAATCCGGGAACTACCGGTACGAGCCCTCCTACCTGCCCAGGGGTATGAGCCTGGAGCAGGCCCGGCAATCCCTGGCACAGGCCATCCGGGTGGTCGCGCCGAGCTACGGGGTATTCGGAGGAACGCATCTGGCACAGTTCACCCGGGGCGGTACAGGCTCCGAAGAGCTTGCGGCCATATCTCCGGTGGCTCAGATACCCCCGGCGGAGCAACGCCGGCTGCCCCACTACCTGATCCGCGGCGGATCGGATCCCCTGATCACCCCGGACATGGTGGATGAGTACGCCGAGGCCCTGGAGGCAGCGGGGCATCCGGTTAAGCGGGTGGAGGTCCCGGGGGCCGGCCACGCCTTCTTCGACTGGAAACCCGATGCTCAAACCCGGCGGACCTTCCAGAGGTTCGGCGTCCCCTATATCCGGGATATGCTGGAGTTTTTCGACCAGTATTTGTAGACGGGCCTGAGTATATTCCTTCCCCGGCCGCCCGCGGTGTGGTCTAACCTTCTCAAGGGGCGGCCGGGGCTTTATAATCACCCTAAAAAGGAAGTCCCATGAATATACGCAAAACTATTGCCCTGGTAGCCCATGATAACCGCAAGTCCGATCTTGTCGAATGGGTGCAGTACAACTGGAAGAGGCTGCAAGGTCATAGGCTGGTCTGCACCGGGACCACCGGCAAGCTGGTGTCCCAGGCCTTCGCGGCGAAGTCCCAGGCTACCGGGGATGTTATTCCCGAGATTCTTCGGATGAAGAGCGGCCCCCTGGGAGGGGATCAGCAGCTTGGGGCGATGATCGCCGAGGGTAAGGTGGATATTATGGTGTTTCTCTGGGACCCCATGGAGCCCCAGCCTCACGACGTCGATGTCCGGGCCCTGGAACGAATCGCCGTACTCTACAATATTCCCTACGCTTCCAACCGGGCCACTGCTGATTTTTTAATCTCCTCGGAACTGTTCCTGGCGGATTACCACCCGGTGCGGAAGGATTACGAGGAATACATTCACCGCTCGATTCAACATCTGGGACGGTAGCGTCCTCAGGGGGCATCTGAACCGCTCGGCTCAATGCGGCCGGCATGGCTCAGCCCGGTGTGACTCAGCTCGGTGTGACTCAGCTCGGTGTGACTCAGCTCAATATTGCCCGGCTAACCCGCCTCCCTCGCGCCCGGGCACTAACCCTAGTACTGCGCGCAAAGGGTTGTAGATTGACCCTGGGACGAGGCTGCCCCTGGATCAGGACCGCTGGCAACACCGCTGTATCCGGCGTAGGTTACAACCGTTTGCGCACTACCGAATTCTATCGGTAAGGGCCAGGGCGTTTGCAAAGGCCTGGTCCATATTGAAGTATTTGTACTCCGCGAGTCTTCCCACAAAGAAGACTCCTTTTTTTTGCTCCGATGCAGCCAGGCTCCGGTACTGTTCAAAGAGCTGGAGGTTCCCGGGGCTGAATACCGGGTAGTAGGGTTCGCCCTGGCTGCGGGGGAACTCCTTAATGATGGTGGTTTTCGGGGATTCTTGCCCCGTGGCGAGCTTGGGTTCGGTTATCCGGGTCCAGGGTACCTCCGGGGAGGGATAGTTGATGGTGGCTGCCTCTTGGAGCCGGGGGGTGTCCAGGGTTTCGTGGAGGAATTCCAGGGATCGGTATTGAAGGTCGCCGATGTTTCGGTCGTGGAAGTACCGGTCGATCCGGCCGGTAAAAAAGATCCGGGAGGGGTTCCGGGCCGGGGAGGAGGAGGGGCGGGAAGCCAGCTGACGGTAATCCCGGTTCAGCTCCAGGGAAATCAGGGGGTGATCCAGCATGGTTTGGAAGAGGGCGGTGTATCCCCGGGTCGGCATGGCTTGGTAGGTATCGGTGAAATACCGGTCTTCCCGGGTCGTGCGGACGGGAATCCGATTCATCACCTCGGGAGCCAGCTCCGCCGGTTCCATCTCCCACTGCTTTTTCGTATAGTTCCTGAACATTTTTTCATACAGGACCCGGCCGACCCGGGCGAGGGCTGCCTGCTCGGAGTTTTGCGGGTGGGTAATGGGTTCGGTGTTTTCCCCTAGCCAGGTGCGCATCTGGTCCTCGGTGCGGATGTCCGTGCCGAAGAGCCGGTTGACTGTGGTCGGATTCACCGGAACCGGAACCAGCCGGCCGTCCACCAGGCTGAGTACCCGGTGCTCATAGGGCCGCCAGGAGGAAAAACCCTGGACATACTCCCATACCCGGGAGTCGTTGGTGTGGAAGAAATGGGGTCCGTACTTCGGTACCAGGATGCCGGCGTCATCGTAATAGTCATAACAGTTTCCGCCGATATGATCCCGTTTATCAATAACCAGCACCTCTTCCCCGAGCCGCTCTGCCAGCTCCCGGGCAATGGTGCAACCGCTGATTCCCGCCCCTACTACCAGATTCATGTATGCCTCCCTCTCATGGTGCGCCCGGGTAGGTTCCTAGGCGGGACATTGAAATCCCCTTGCCCATAATCCGCCAGCCCTGTAATTCCCGGGGCCTGTCTCGTTCCTATTGTTAGGGTGATTCGACGGTCCGGCGCAACCAAAATACCGTTGATACCCCGCAACCATCTGTTTCTATGCAGCTGACCGGAGGGCTTGTACCATTAAGTATCGGTGATAGGAAGCGCGCCCCTGGATCGAAATTGTAAGGAGGATAAATTACAATGAAACGTTTTCTCATACCGGCCCTGATAGCGGCCGGTCTATTCCTGTTTGTGTCCGCAGGGCAGCAGGAGGGGGTTGCGCCGGGTCAGTCTCAGCTCGATACCCCCATTTACAGCAGTCAGCCCGAAATCGGCACGGATTCCAAACCGGTAATCACTGTTAGCCGGCTGCAGTTCAAGGATTCCAACGGAAACGGCAGCCTGGACACCTACGAAGACTGGCGTCTGTCTCCCCGGGAACGCGCCGCAGCTCTGGTGGGCCTTATGAGCAACGAGCAGAAGGCAGGGTTGATGGTCCATAGCAGCCCGGGATCGGTGAATTCCGACGGTCCCAACGACACCACTGTGGGAAGAATCCAGTACGAGCATATCCGCTTCGGTGTGGCACGCCTGGGTGAGGACAAACCCTCTGAGATCGCATCGTATTTCAACGAGGTACAGAAGCTGGCTGAGGCCCAGGAGCTGGGAATCCCCTTCCTGGTGAGTGTGGATCCGGTACACGGCATCGACGGCACCAGCAATACATCGGTATTTACCCAGTTTCCCATGCCGCTGGGATTCGGGGCGATAGATGATCCGGAGATGATCAGAGCCTTTGGCCAGGTTCTGAACGAGGAGTACCGGGCTGTTGGAATTCGAATGCAGCTCGGCCCCATGGCGGATATCGCCACCGAACCCCGTTGGCAACGAGTACAGAACACCATATCCGAAAATCCCGATGTTGTATATCGGAACATCGGCGCCCTGGTTCAGGGTATGCAGGACGGCACCCGGGTGGGCCCCAGCTCTGTTGCGGCGGTGATCAAACACTTCCCCGGAACCGGTGCCAATCAGATGGGCATGGACAGCCACACCGAGTGGGGCAAATACAATGTGTATCCGGGAGGCAATCTGGAAGACCATATCCGCATGTTCGAGCCGGCCTTCGCCGCTGGCGTTTTGGGGATGATGCCTTCCTACAGCATCTACCAGGATCAATTCACCGAAGATGTAGCCATGGCGTATAACAAAGAGGTGATCGATCTTGCCGGCCGGATGGGCTTCGAGGGTATGATTGTTTCCGACTGGGGTGTACTGCGGAACACCGCCTGGGGGGTAGAGGATTTAACCCAGAGCGAGAAGGTTCAGAAGTTTCTCAGCGCCGGGTCCCACCAGGACGGGGGAGGCAGCGATCCAACTATCTTCCTTAAGGCCTTGGATGAGGGCCTCATTACCGAAGCCCAGCTCGACAACGCCGCCCAGAAGCTCCTGGAGGTGATGTTCAGCCTGGGGATCTTCGAAAATCCCTACGTGGATGCCGAAACCGCAGACCGGATTGTGAAGAGCCCCAAGAATCAGGCTATCGGCCGAGAGGCAATGGAGGGTTCCATCGTTCTCTTGAAGAACGAAGGGACGGTGCTTCCCCTGGCAAAAAACGCTGCCCTTGACCTCTACTACAGCGGCAGGGCCGAGGATTCTGGGGCGGTTGCTCGATCCTACCTGGGAGGCAGCCGGGTGAACCTGGTTCAGGGTGATTTTGATACCCCTGAGAACCGGATCCAGGCTATGGCCGGATCGGACGTTGCAATAATCCGCATTAGGGCCAGGGACGGTATTTACTTCGGAATAGACGCCGGCATACCGCTTTCCTTCCTCGGCAAGGCTGTACGCCCCGACGGTACCGAGACCGACCGGGACTACACCATTGAGGGCGGGGAGGCTCGGTTCGGCGGATTCACCGAGGGAGTGCGTCCCCAGTGGGAACGGATTCAGGAGGCGTTGCAGGCGAAGGCCATAAATCCGAACCTCAAGCTGGTTGTGGACATGTACAACGTACGTCCCGGGATCGTAGAGCCCTTTATCGACGATCTGGACGGCTTTCTGGTGAACTACGGAGCCAACGACCAGGCTCTGCTCTCCATACTCTTCGGGGAAACCCAACCCACGGGCAGTCTTGCCATGGAGATCCCCTCCTCGGACGAGGCGGTGGCTGATCAGCTGGAGGACGTACCCAGCGACTCGGCCAATCCGACCTTCCCCTACGGGGCGGGATTGCGCTACTAAGGGCGATCGTTTTTGCTTTCCGGCAGGAATACCCGGGCTATCCCGGAACCATCCTGCCAGAGGCCTTGCGCCGAAAACGCCCATGGGGCTGAAGCGCCGGCACGGTTTCCGTACCGGCGTTTTTTTTGGGGTGATTCGATGGTATGCCGGTCCGGCCGTACTATATGCGAGGCTCCTACAAAACGCTGTTTTACAATTGGCCCTTAGGATTTCCGCGTTTTGGAATCCTGCCAGACGCCGTAGATGTAGGTTCCGATGAAGAAGCCCAGAATCGTAAAGAGGCTGCCTAATTTACCCTCTCCCAGCATGACCAGGGCCGTACCGGGACACGCCCCGGCTAAACCCCAGCCGACGCCAAAGAGGATGGATCCGGGGACCAGGCTCTTTTTCCAGGGCTTCCCCGCAAGGTTAAGGGGTTCAGCGCCGATGATGGCTCGAGGATTCCGTCCCCGGGACTTCAACAGACGGATTACCAGGGTGCCGAGGACACCGATACCCGCTGCGACGGCGATTACCCAGAGCAGCTGAAGATCCTCGAATAAGAAGAGCTTGGGATAAAAATCATAGGTTGAGGCTCCTGCTCTACTCAGGAGGAAGCCGAAGGTTCCCCCCAGCACCAGGAATATAACGGCCTGTACAGGTTTGGGTAGTGTTTTAACCGATGGTGACGCCATACAATCCCCCTAAAGAATATTGAATAAGAACTGGACGATGAGTATTCCCCCGGCAAAGAACCCAGCAGAGGCCGCAAGGCTCGGCGGATTCAGCAGCCCCAGGCCGGCGATGGAATGGCCGCTGGTACAGCCCCCGGCAAGGCGTGAGCCCAGGCCGATGAGGGTTCCTCCCAGGGTAAGGACCAGGCCTTTGAGGGGCAGGGCCTGGGGAAGAACGGAGTCGTAGAGGTCGCCCAGGCTGAAACTTGCCACCAGGGGGCCGGGGCTGGTCAGGGCCGCGATGAGGCCTCCCAGGGGAATCCCGAGGATGAACCAGAGGCGCCAGTTCAGGTTGTCTGTGTAGGGGCCTTTATGAAAGAATGCCCTCCGGGATATCAGGCCGCAGACGTTTCCGAAGGCTGTGGAAACCCCCAGGTGTTTGCCGGTTAGCAGAAATTGAGCCAGGGCGTATGCCCCGATTCCGATGCCGCCGATCCATCCGCTCCAATAGATGACCTCTGTCATGGCAGTACCCTCCCCTTGGTTTTTATAGTGCGCGAAAGATTGTACCCTTGTGCCCAGGTGACACCACCCAGGGTGGACGTATAGAATGCTTCGCTATATCGGTGTGGCTTACAATCCTTTGCGCACAGTCTTTGTATTGCGGTGTGGTTTTCATCGCCCTTGCGAACTATCCGCACCTCCGAACTAGATTATATTTAATAAAGTAAAGTAGAAAAGTCAAGTATAGGGCGGTGGTGCGTACATGGTTGTGGCATGTGCATAGGCTTGTACATTTGCCCCGGGGCGGCACTACCCCTGGGGCCGGACTAGGAGTACCCCCGTTATGCGGCGCTGTGCAAAGGGTTGTAAGACTGCCCATTGGCGGACGCACACTGAACCCTTGCACTGAACCCTTGCACTGAACCCTTGCACTGAACCCTTGCGCGGCGGCGGAAAAACGGCATACCCTGGCGGCATATGAATCTACTTCCCGCGGTGCTTACAATTTTGCGGCTCTTTGGTTTGGTAATCCTGGGGTACGGGGTTTTCCGGGTCAGGGTGCTCCAGGAACGGCTGTTACCCCTGTTGTTGGGGGTTATGATCAATCTGGGGTTTCCCCTGTATTCCATTAACCGGATATCCGCCGGGTGGGGGCAGGCTTTGGAGGCAGGGTGGCAGTGGATGGTTTGGTTCTTCGCTGCTGGCGCGGGGATGATAGCCCTGCAGTTTATTCTGGGGCGGATTCTGATCAACCGGGCTCCCCTATTGAAAACCGGGCAGCCCCGGGAGCTGTTATTGCTTTTTGCACTGCATAATGCCGGGTATATCCCCCTTCCGATCATCGGGGCCCTGGTTCCCGGACCGGTGGTGGTGTACATGTTTTACTACGTGCTTGCTTTCAACCTGCTGTTCTGGACGGTTTCTGTTCCTCTGTTAGAGCAGTCCGGGTCCGGCAGGGCGCGGTTTCGTCTCCGGGTAACCCCGCCCCTGGTGGGGATTATTCTGGGGATCATCATCGCTGCTGCAGGCTGGTACCGGTTCATACCCGAATTTATCGAGCCGGTGTTTTCTCTGGCTGGATCCTATGCGATGGATGCCATACTTTTTGTGCTCGGGGGAACCCTATCGAGTATTCCCCGGGAGTCCCTGGGTGACAAACCCGAGTTATGGGGGCTCATCCTCTATAAGCAGCTGCTCTACCCCGGGGTCATGCTGGTAGCCGCCTGGGGATTAAGCCGGGTTTTGTCGGAAGGCCTGGGATTACCGGATCAGGTGAGCCGGGGAATCGGACTGGCCTTAATAGTGGAGGCTGCAGTGCCGCCGGCTACCAACAGCATGATTGTTACCCGGCGCTACGGAACCCAGGACCAATTGCATCTGGCCGGAGCGGGCACCATACTCACCTACGCTGTAAGTATGGTCACCCTTCCGGTGTTTATAGTGCTCGGACTGTGGGTCCTGTAACGCGGAGGGTAAGGGGTTGAGGGGGGTGATGTGATTGTCCTAGGCGGCCACCTCATCGCTGTAACGACCCCGGGCCGCATGGCTGACCCAGAGGTAACTGCCCGCCCCTGCCGCGAGGCCGAGAAGCGATAGAATCACCCCGATAAGTATCCAGGATACGCCCATACTGTAGAGTCCGTACAGGATTGCAGCGACAATTCCCAGGATCAGTACATCCAGGCCCATAGCCAAGAGCACGTTCATATTCTGTTTCATAGCCTGCTGGGGGTTGGTCCAGGTGAGCAGCGGCCGGCGGAGATCCAGGCTCAGACCCAGGGAAAAGAACAGGGTAACGAATCCAAGACCGCCGGGAAGGGCCCAGAGCAGACTCAGGGGCTGCATGCCCAGGAGGATCACCGCCAGGATCAGGTCCAGGACGAGGGCGGGCAGGAAGAGGATGTAGTGAAACAGAAGCTTTGCCAGAACCTGGTGGTTTGCCTGGACGGGCAGGATGGTGTTCAGGGCGAAGAGCCGACCTTCCCGGCTGAGACTCGTGGGAGCTACGGAGTTTAGACAGAGCATCAGGATGATGGCTCCGAAAAGTATCAGGTTGAGTAGTCCGGGGTCGATGCCCATCTGGGGGATCATCTCCAGGAAATCCGCCGGCATGGTGATTCCCAGAATCAGGAGCATCAAGGGGAATATGGCCACCTGTGCCATGCCTTCGAAGAGGAAGGTGGATTGGCTGGAGAGCACCTTCCACTCCCGGGAAACCAGGGCGGTTACCGGTGACCGGGGGCGCAGAATGGCTGATCCGGATGGGGCAGCACCATGCTCCGATGGCGGAGTGTTTTTTCCTGGGCCGGGGCCGGGGCTGTTGGACTCCAGGGCCAGGGATTCGGTCGGCTGGATCCGTCTTCCGCCGCCGCCTTCCCGGTGGCGGGACAGGCTGCGGAGGTAGAGGGCCTGTACTAGGAAGAGTCCCCCGGCGGACACCCCGGCTATGAATAGCAGCCCGGATAGGAAGGAGAGGGGGGCTGAGAATCCTCTGGCTGCCCAGGTGATGGGGGGGAGGGCCGAGTAGAGATTATCCGTGAGAATCCGGGCCAGACCTGCTAAGGCTTGGGGATCCGCAACCTCCCCGTCACCCCCGGTCATGCTACGGGTTAACAAGAGCTGCATTCCGATGATGGCGACCAGGGTCAGGAACAGCCCCATGAGTTCTACGGCGGTTTTATGCCGGGTGATGTTTACCAGGCGGATCAGCAGACTCACCGCCAGCATGGCCAGGGCCATGGGAACCAGGGGGCCGGCGAGGCCGTAGAGCAGAGTGCTGCCCCAAAACAGGGGCCAGGAGGTGATTCCAACCCCGCCTGCTGCAGCTACCGCCCCCATTCCCTGGGCATAGATAATCACCCCGGGCAGAAAGAAGAAGAGCTGCATGGGCAGGAGGATACCCATGATATACAGGGCCTTGGACAATACGATGTCCATGGGCCGCACCGGCAGGGTCATAAGAAGGGTATTGTCCTTGGAAAAGAAGAGCACCGCCAGGACCAGGGGAATTCCCAGTACGAACTGCAGAATCCAAGCGGCCAGGAGGGCTGCGAATACCACTAATTCGGGGTTCCCGGCACTCAGACCCAGAGCAAAGAGGCTCTGGTAGTTTGCCAGGAGCATTCCCATGAAGCTGACACCCCCGACGGCAACCCCGAGAAGCGCCAGGGGAAGGACCCAGAGCCTGTCCTGGCGCCGCAGTTCCTTAATACCGCCCTTGGAGAAGCTGGTGCTACCCTGAATATAGGCCCTAACTAACCGGAGACTATTCATGGTCGCCTTCCTTAGCCGGGGCTTGGGTTGATCCTGGGCTCCGGGTTGGATCCGAGGCCGAGGGTGAACCGGAATCAGCGCCTCGCTCCATGGGGCTGGATCCAGTCGCGGGCTTGTGCTTTGGGGAGGGATCATTGAGGAAATCAGCAGAGTTCCGGGTTTCAGTGAGTTCGAGAAAGAGCTGCTCCAGGGTGGAATCCGACCTGCCGGCCTTATCCCGGAGGTCCTCGAAGGGCCCCAGGGCGATCATAGAACCCCGGCTTATGATTCCCACCCGATCACAGAGACGCTCGGCCACTTCCATAACATGGGTGGAGAAGAACACCGTTTTTCCCCGCTGACAGTGGGCCCGCATTTTTTCTTTCAGGGTAAAGGCGGACTTGGGATCCAGGCCGACAATGGGTTCGTCGAGAATGAAGATTTCGGGATCGTGGAGTAGAGCGGCAATAATGGCGAGTTTCTGTTTCATACCGTGGCTGTAGGCGGTTATCACATCATCCAAGGCATAACGGATCTCAAACTCCTCCGCCAGATCGAGGATAGAAGACCGGGAGCCTCGGGGCACCTGGTACATATCCGCGATGAAGGCCAGGTATTGGGAGCCGGTCATTTTATCATAGAGCATGGGCTCGTCGGGTACATAGCCGATGAGTTTTTTTGCCTGACGGCCTTGGGTGCGGGGGTTCAAGCCCCCCAGGGTTATGGTGCCCTGGTCGGGGTGCAACAGTCCGACCAGCATCTTGATGGTGGTGGATTTTCCTGCGCCGTTGGGTCCAAGGAAGCCGAAAACCTCGCCGGGAGCGATCTCCAGGTTAAGGTTCTGAACAGCCTTTACCCGGCCGTTATCGTAACTCTTGGATACGGAATTGATGGTTATCATGGTGATCTTCCTTTCTCTGTTTCCGGATGCCCCCCTGGGTAGGGGTCCATCGGCTTGGCTAGTATCGGTCTGGCGGGCAGCCCTACCGGGTAACCGGAAGGGGTGAGGCCTGCCGGACCGCATCCAGGAAGGGCTGGATATCCTCGGGGGCAATGAGGTAGACATCACCCCGGGAGGTTTCTGCCAGGAGGGCAGCATCCTCCTGCCGTAGGAACAGCTGGGCCCTGCCTCCTCCTGCTAAGGAGAATACCCCGGACTTCTCGGAACCCACGGCAATTCCGTTAATCTTCATGCGGGGTTCGTATTCGCTGCCGGTCAGGGGTTGCACCAGCTGCAGTCGGGTAAGCTCATTAAAATCCACCCGGAATCCCCCATAGGCCGTGGAAGAAATTCCGCCGGTGGTAACGGTTAGGGTCGCCGGTTTCAGGGTGAACCAGCCTACTATCCCCATGACCACAGCCAGGATGATCATGGTCATGATTTTTTTGGTACGCTCACCCTTTTTCAGAACCATAGCAATGATTACGGTAACAACAACCCCCGCCATAAGGGCGATGATGCCCCAGGGAGGATCCATGGTGATGGTGTAGAGTGTGGTTTCGTTCATGCCCTATGATACACCCGGTTTGGAAAAATATTCACGTTTTTTGGAACCGCGAAAGGGCAGTATTTTGATAGTGCGCAAAAGGTTGTAAATGACACTACCTATACCGGAGCAACCGATGAGTACACCCGTGGGTGGTGTCACCGGGGTGCAATGGTATAAGCTTTTGCGCACTATAGGTATTTTACCCGGCCCGGAAGATGGTGGTAACCGGATTTTGAAAGATGATCTCCAGGTTCAAATGCCGGGCTAACCACGCCATGGTTTCTTGCCGGTAGAGGCTCACGTGGGTGGGATCCCGGGGATAGTGCCAGCCCTGGAATAATCCGGGGGTCATATCGGGTTTAACCAGGTTCGTCCGTACCCCCAATACCCCCCGGGGAGCGAGGAAGCTGGCCAGCCGTTCCCAATCCTCCAGGGGCTTGTAAAAATGCTCAGCCACCTCGCAGCAGCTGACCCAGGAAAAATCCGTGGACCGGGGGGACCGGGGGGCGAAAAAGGGATCAAAAATCTCCACCGAATAACCCCGGTCTGTCATCACCTGGGCAAGCATGGGGTAGGGGCCGCTGCCGTAATCCAGACCGGTGCTGCCCCGGGGAATGAACTCCATGAGGGGCTCCAACAGGGTATCTAAGAAATGCAGGTAGCCCGGATCGGGAATATGGTTCTCATGCATGGTGTAGCGGTCTTTTTCTTCCAGGGGATTCAAACGCTGCCCGGGATCCATGAACACCAACCCGCAGCCGGGGCAACTGTAATAGTCCCGGCCGATGACCTGAGCATAGTAGCCGGAGCTTTCTCCGCAGAGGGTGCATACCATGGTTCTATTCTACCCTAGGACCAGCCGGGGGAAAACCCGGAGGGCAGTCAACCGAAAGACTTATCCATTCCTGCGGGATTATACACCCCGCCGAGGTTGAAAAGCCCGGTTGGCGCCGTCATACGTCCCTTTTTACCCGGGGCCCGCCAGGGAGATCTTGTCCGTCCTGCCGTGGTCAAAACCGCCGCTCTGGACCTCTCTGGGTACGGGTGCAGCGCTCAGAACCTGCGCTTGAGCTAACAAACCAGCTGTGAACCCCTCTGGGCACGGGTGCGGCTCGGGGAACGGGTGATGCACGGGGCCGGGGTGATGCACGCGGCTGGGACGATGCACACGGCTGGGACGATGCACACGGCTGGGACGATGCACACGGCTGGGGCGATACACGCGACTGGGGCGATACACGCGGCCGGGGCGATGCACGCAGCTGGGGCGATGCACGCAGCTGGGGCCCCGGGCATCTCAGGTATGATGGTGGTGGCCGTGGTCGTGATCATGGCCACCACCGTGGTGGTGGCTGCAAAGGGCCGGATCCTCCAGGGTTTGCAGGGTTCCCCCGGATAGGGCCTGAATCAGATCATCCAGGGTGGTGATGGAGCCGTCAACACATTCCACCGAGAGACCGGCGGCCTGAAGCCGGGCGTAGGCTCCCTGGCCGAGGCCCTTGCAGATGACCTTCTGGGCGCCTGCGGCTTGGAGATCCTCCACGGGGGCGCAGCCTCCGCCGTGGTGCTGGCTGTGGGCCGGTTTGGTGATGAACGCCAGCTCGTTTGTTTCGCTGTTGTAGACCGCGAAGTAGGGCGAGTGGCCGTAGTGAAGGGACAGGGGGGCTGAGCGTCCCTCATTCGTCTGGGTCGGAATGGCAATGATCATGGGTATCCTCCTGGGATTGGGGTGGGTTCTGGCTCAGGTAGAGGGCTGATCCTTCCATGAGGGCCCTGGCTACCTTTTGCCGTGCCGCGCGGATGGTTAGTCCGAAGCTCTGGCGGGATATTCCCATTTCCTCTGCGGCCTGGGCTTGGTACTTTCCCAGACCGTCAGCCAGCCTCAGGGCCTCGAATTCATCCATCTCGAGGGTTATAGAGGTCAGCTGGGACATGGGGATGCCCTGGGGTTTGTAGACCCGTGCTCCGGGGCATCCGCAGATATGGCGGCATCGCTTTTTTCTTGGCATATGCTAATTATAGGGTGGGGGGAGGGATTCTGGCAAGGGGTTTGCATCCCGGAGGGGAAGGGGATTCTGACGGGCTGGGGCAGAGTCCGGGGGCCGTTAAATCACCATAACCCGCTCGCCCCCGTAGAAGATGCTCACCTGCCGGGTGGATTCGCTGATGGCAATAGAGATGGCCTTGGTCATCGCGGTTATGCCCGCTGCAGCGGTATGCCGGGCGCCAAGGCCGGCGGGGAGCTCCTGGACTGGGCGGTCCACCCGGAGGTAGGTTCCTGCGGAGGTTATTACCCCGTCGCCCCGGATGACAATGGCGCCGTCAATCCGGGAGAATTCCTTGAGGGTTTCAGTCAGGCCCGGATCCAGGACGTTGCGCTCCGATTCGTCGTAGCCCCGGAAGGGGTTCACCACCATTTGCTGGCAGTGGGGTTTGATACCGAGACTGTCGCCCATAACGAAAACCGTTCCTACGGGTTTGCCCTCCCGGCCCTCGGCGGCCAGCTCGGAGGCGATTTGCAGTACCCTCATGAATACCTCCATCTGGGTATCTGCACTGGCTCCATGGAAGGGCATGGAAAAAAAGACCCCGAAGTCCCGATCAATGTCGCTCACCTCCATGTTATCGAGGAATTCCCCCCCGGTGGAGAAGAGGGACACGGTTTTCTGGCCCTTCTTAAGGAGTCCCCGGGACAGTCCCAGAAGGATGGACAGATTAACCGGGTTCGTTCTATTGGGGCGCCGGGGCGAGGGGGTGAGGATCTGGTGGATCCGGGGATTGGCTGTTTCCCGGGTCAGGTCCGGGCCGTCGTTTCCGGGTTGGACTACGATGAGGTGGATTTCCCGGGGTAGGGGTTCCCCGAGCCCGGGGGCAGATGAGGAATTCGATTCCTCGGTTGGGTTCTGGGCCGTTGATGCATCCGGGTCCCTTACCGATTCGGGATCCGTCGATGAATCCGGGCGGCGGAGGTCTGCCCGGGCGTGCTGGTTATCCGGGGATTCGGCCTGTACCTGGGGTGCGGCCGGTTCCGGTTTGTTTCCGGCAGAATCTTGATCCGGAAGATCCCGGACATCCAAGGCCCGTTGAAAATCAAGATCCTGCATCAGGGTGAACCAGCGGACCAGGGCCTGGGGCGACAGGGTGTGGTGGAGGTGTATGAAGAGCACCTGGGCCTCCAAGCCCTGGGCTATATGCAGGGCCGAGTCTAGCAGCAGCCGGTCCTGGGGGTTTAGGGAAGCAGCGGACGGCCCGGGGGCGGGGGTATCTGCTTCCCCAGGGGCGAAGGATGCAGGGGAGGATCCTGCGGTTCCCAGGGAAGCTGTTTCGGAGGCAGAGCCGGGAACCGGGCCCGGGTGTTTCGGGGGGCGGTTTGTTTGGGGAGAATCTGAGGTCAGGTTCCGGGGTGCTGCAGCCTCCCGGTCAGTTGGGTGCTTGGGTTCCGGAGCCGGGGGTATGTGCTGTTCTCCGGATAGGCTGTCCCAGGTGCCGGAGGTCATGAAGGCATTGAACAGCTCCGTGGGGTTGCGGGCATTCAGGAGTTTTTGCAGACGTTCCTCGTGTTCCAGCATCCGGGCCAACACGCTGAGGATCCGCAGGTGCTCCGAGGGCGGTCCGACCAGAAGGACCAGGAGCTGGACCAGGGACTCATCCTTCGGATCGTAAACAATACCCTCAGGCTGCAGACCCAGGCAGATGTAGCTCTCCTTCATACCGGTAATCTGGGCGTGGGGCATGGCGATTTCAGGACTGATCCGGGTGGTTAGCTGAACCTCCCGGTCCCAGATGGCACCGAAAATGGCGCCGTAGTCCAGGGTCGGGACCGAACGCCAGAGGGCTGCTACCAACTCGCCGATAGCCTCTTGTTTGTCTCGGCGCTCCAGGAGAACGCAGCGGTCCGGAGCCACAAGGCTCTGTATCTGGGGAAGCTGATCCTTCATAATTCTATATTGTTATGACCTTATACCCTGCTTCAATGTACCGACCCATACTCGGGTGACCGGACATCTCCTCGTTCAGGGGGAGCTCCATCCGTTGGGCGATCTTTAAGGTGCCCATCTTCGCGCTGCAGGCCTTGCAGACACAGTCTAACAATCCCTCTTCCACACAGCGGAAAAACAAATGCCGGAAGGGGGTTTCGGGCTGGTCAAAGTCTTTCAAGAGCCCTGTACTCGCGCCCTCAAGGATGAGTCTCACCTCCATCCCCCGCTCCTGCATATCAATGGCATTCAGGAGAGCATGGGCGAAACAGGTGAGTTCACCGGTAAAGGCGAAGAGGGCAATCTTTTGCAGCCCGGGATTCGCCGATTCCCGGGTTTTTTGTTGAAGTTTTGGTTCTGTAGCCATGGTTTCCTCCACCCCCCATTGTAGTCCCGGAAGGCGGAGTTGTGCATCATATAATCATGTAGTGCGCAAAAGGTTGTAAACAGCACCGGATATAGCAGCCCCATCCAGGGGCCCCACCCCCGAAGGTGACAGCCTTTTACGCACTTTAGAGTAGTCAGAGAAGTGTCAGGGTGCCCGGATTGCCTGCCACCCGGTCCAGGGTTTGAAAAAACTCGGGATAGGTAACCGAGGCAGCCTCAGCGCCGTGAATCCGGGTTGTACCCCGGGCGACCAGCCCCGCCACAGCCAGGCTCATAACCACCCGATGATCGTCATGCCCCTGAACCTCGGCGCCGGAAAGCCCTGGGGTCCCTGGCGCGGAACCTGCGGCCTCGGGGGGACGGATGATCATGCCGTCCTCAAGCTCGGTGATAGAAGCGCCCATCTTCGACAACTCCCGGGTCATTACGGCGATGCGATCCGTTTCCTTGAGGCGAGCCTGGGGGACGTTCACCAGTTCCACCTGTCCAACGGAAAAACATGCCGCAGCCGAAAGGGCCGGTAGGGCGTCGGGGATGGCATTCAAATCGAAGCGTCCGCCCCGCAGGGGACGACCCATCCGGGACGGCCCGGCTATGCGGATGGCGTCGGTGCCGTGCTGAACCGCATGGGCATAGGCCGTCTCGGCATCGTCCTGGCCGCTAGCGCCCCCGGTCTGAGCCACCAGGGCATTCCCCTGGAGGTAATCCACCCGGCACCCCATCTGGCTGAGGATGAGGAAGACAGCCTTGTCTCCCTGGCTGTCCGACATATCCAGCCCGTGGAGAACCAGAGACGAGCCGGTGATGGCTGCGGCAACGGCGAAGAAGGTAGCGCTGGAAAAATCCCCCGGCACCGCCTTTTCGAAGGAACGGTAGGACTGGCCTCCGGAGATGGTAAAGCGTTTCCAATCGTCATTCTGCACCCGGATGCCCTGTTCTTCCAGCCAACGCAGGGTCATTTCCGCGTATGGCTGCTCGTGGAGAAGGGGTACATCGACGACGCTGTAACCCTGGGCCAGGGGAAGGGCTAAGAGAAGGCTGGAGAGGAACTGGCTGGTGGGGCACTCAATGGAGGTTTTCCCTCCGGTAATCGGTCCGCCCACTACAAAGGGTGCAGCGCCGTTGCCCCGGGTCGTAAATGCAGTGGCACCCAGATCGCGCAGGGCTGCCAGCAGATTCTCCACGGGACGGTTGCGGATCTGGTGGTCCCCGGTAAAGACCGTGTACCCCGGAGCCAGGGCGGCAATTCCCGCGAGGAGGTACTCGGTAGTCCCGGAATTGCCCACGTCGATAATGTCCGAGGCCGGAGCCTGGGGCGTTCCAATCCCCTTGACCTGAAGGGCCCGCTCATATCCCCCCCAGCCCCCGGAAATCTCCGAAATCTCGGCTCCCAGGGTGCGGCAGGCCTGAATACAGGACCGGGCGTCCTTGCTGTCCAGGGGATTCGCCACCACGGATTCACCGGGTGCCAGGCTGGCAATAAGCAGGGCGCGGATTGTATGACTTTTGGATGCGGGAATCAGGATATCCCCGGCCAGACCCGAGGGACGGATTTCTGCAATCATCGCGCGACATCCTGGATATGGCCGACAACCCAATCCTTCAAGCCGTCCACCTCTTCGGTCGAGAGAATTCCGGTTCCGGCGGCAAAATCCGCCAGGACATCCTTACCCATGTCGACAATGCTTGAATCAACATCCAGAATTGAACTTTCAAAACGAAGATGAATCTCCAGGTAGTCTACCAGCTCCTGGAGGGCATCCAGCTGGGCGGCATGATCCTTACCCGCAGCAGCGGTTTCGTATAAATTATTTAACAGGTCAATCAGGCGGCGGTGTTGGGTGTCAATCGCCCCGTTTCCCCCGGAAAAGGATTCTTCCCAATCTACAAAGGCCATCTGGTCCTCCTTCTTAATTCTGATGCCGGAAAAACTGCGGCAGGTTTTCTGCAAGCCCCGAGGGTTCCTGCCGATACATCCCATGGAGGCTTTATGTGTTATACCCATTTTTCTGATGATCGGCCAGTACCCGCTCCGAAGCGAGGGTTTTTCCTGATGTATCTATTTCTTCCAGTGATTCTCTTTTTGGCAGCGCCCCTGAATCTGACTGGCGAAGAGATTTATCATCCCGAATACCAATGGGCCGCCCATCCACCCACAACCTGGAGCCTCTTCGATAACTCCCAGGGCATCACCAGCTTTGCCGATCAGGAAGGCCATGCAATCTTCCAGGTTTACACCTTCCGGGCGGGTAGCTACCAGGAACCCTCCCAACTGGCAACCCAGGTTTCCCGGGGACTCAGCGCCCAAATCGAACAGGATGGCTTCGACTATCTGCTTCCCGGTTTTTTTCAGGGTGATTCCAACGCCTCTGCCTCCGCCACGGCCGCGGTTATGCCCGGGGTGTTTGCCGATCTCCAATGGAGCTCCGGAAGCCTTACCATGCGCGGGTACGGCGTCTTCCTTGCGGGGGGTGCGGATCGTCCCTCCTATGCCGTCCTGGCCTTTAGCCTGGGGGATGAATACGACAGCTACCATGATTTTCTCTTGAGTATCCTGGACAGCTTTGCCCCCGCCCTAGAGGACACCCGGTACTACCACCATTCTCCCGGACCGGTGAGTCAGTACTTCGCCTCCCCCGGCCTCCTGGTTTCGGCCTATGCCGACGGAACCGCCCGGGACCAAGCCACCGAACTGCTCGCCAGGGCGGAGGCAACCCAGGTTGTCATAGAGCGGGAAGCCCGGATCTTAAGCCAGTACCAGGAGGCCCCGTCGGACCTCCAGCAGGATGCCTGGCGGCGGTTTTACCAGATGATTTACCGGGACAGCTTTGCAGATTTAGCCGGGGAGGCCGACTTTCTACGCAGGGATTTCTCCTGGGACCTTTCCGCCCTGGACTCCTGGCCCGCCCATCTGCTGGACTGGATCCAGAACTTCGAATACCGCCGCTCCGGCACCCTGGCAGACTTTGAAGCCCCCCAGCAGGCCCTGGTGGACTGGGCCGGCGACTGCGATACCCTGGTCTTAACCTACCTCGGCCTGCTGGAGCACCTGGGTGTCCCGGGCATTGTTATGGTCAGCCCGGTACACGCCCACAGCCTCGCCGGTTTGGGGGGCGGGGTAACCAGCCCGAACCCCGCCGGCCGGGCCCGGTTTTCCTTCGAGGGCCAGAACTGGCTGGTTGCCGAGGTAACCCAGAGTATCGATCTGGGCATGCTGGACGCCTCCATGGCCGACCCCGCGGACTGGATGGGTTTCAGTCTGATGTTTCGGGAGTAGGGGGTAATTGAGGAATCCGCGTTCCGCAAAATCCCCAGGCCAAGATGGCGGCATAATTGATAGGAATGAGTTCCGGGATGAGGTATACTGAAAACTGTCTATGGTTGTAAAAACATCACCTCCTTTCATGCGGATGCTACTCATCATCGCGGCAGGATTGATTCTTCATGCTGGTTTCGGCTGGGGACAAAGCCGAATGCCAGAAAACCCCGATGCCTTTTTATTCAGTGCATATCGGGGAGCCGACGATTGGTACGGAGATTATGACAAGGTCACGGTGCTGTTTTTCGAGGTTGATTCTACCGTATCAGGACCCTTATATTTCGGCGTTTATGATCCGGGCATGGACGGGGATGACAATCCCCTTATCGGCGCCCCGAACTACGGGGATATGTGGTATCGGGTGTACGGCGGCGCCGGGGCCTATACAGATGCAACCAGCCGTCAACTAACCTATGCGGATGTTCGGGATGCCTTCGCCGGAAATCTGCTGCATGAATTAGAAATTTTATCCGCGAATACCGCTGCCTACAATGACGGCTGGTTTTATTCCCCCGCCATTGATCCCGCTCAGGGGGAACAGGTTGGAAACAAACGCATCTTCAAGTATGTGGTTGTGGGTGCTAAAAATCCTGCTGACAATACCTTTACGGATAATACCGATGATTTTTACAACCGCTACCAGGTTGCCTTGTCTACCTCCAACATCGGTGAACCCGGAACCGTTAGCGGCGTCCGGGTGTTTGCCTATTCACTGGCCGTTTCCCTGGAGGGTACGGTAAGCACCGGGGTGGATTGGAACCTGTACCCTTTTGTTCCCTCCGAGGCTCTTACCACCGATTATATACGCCCCCATAGCTTCGACGCAGATTACCGGAATCAGGCTAATGCAACGCCCTCGGGGTTCCTCTGGACCCTGAGACGATGGGACGGCGGTACCTATACCGATGCAGGCTACATAAATATAAGCGGAGACGGGGTGAATACCCCGGGGGCCGGGTCGGCCGGGGGCGGTCAGGTAGCAGGGGCTTCCAACGGGTACGATGTGAACGCCATCGGGTATACCGGGCGAACCTGGCAGTGGGAGCTTCTCGGGGGAGGTGAGTCCGGTGCCACCGAGCCCAACGGCACAGATGTTTGGGCCGCCATCGATACCGGCATAGCCGATCTTGCCACGGTTGATACCATCAATGTCGGCGGCGGTCAGGCCTTGCGGATCTACGCCTCGGCGTATGAGGCCCCGGCTGCCGATCATGCGGAAGTTTTCCCCGCCTCAGACTCTGTCCTCACCGGGGGAACCCTCAATCTCTCCCTTCAGATCCTTGATGCCCTGGGGAATGCCGTGCCCGAGGTGCAGAATATTCGGGTGGTTGCCTCGGGCGGAACAGCACCGCTCATTAACGGGTCTAGTGCTGACGAGGTAGTTATTACCTCCTCGGATGGAATAGGGAATTTTACCCTGACGGATAGCGCTGCCGGATCCGTTACCCTGACGGTGTACACCGACGGGTCCGGAGGTTCGAATGATTTCGGCAGCGGTGCAGATATCGGCGGAACCTATACCTTTGATAGTAATCCGCCGCCAACCCTGAGCAGCTTCGGGAATGTTACCGCCCCTGCCGGGAGCACCGCTGCGCTGCCGACTATAACGGTGAGGGCCAACGGCGGAACCAATATAACCCAGGGTAATGATATAAGAATCCACATTCCGGCCGGTTTGACCGCCGATTTTGACACATCTATTACGACACCCACCCTGAATGTGACGGGAACAGCCGGGGACGTAGATACCCTGGTGTCCTATCCCGACGCGGATACCCTGCGTATCGATGTAATTACTGCCGATTTCTCCGGAGATGCTGAACTCACTATTTCCGGGCTAGAGCTGATAAATACTGCCATCTCCAGCGGAAGTTTGGAGCTCGCCTACGACGGAGCCAGCCCCACCTATAACGTCTTTGATGATAAGCTCATCACCATTGAGCCCGCGGTCTACGTCTGGGACGGATCAACCGATACGGTATGGACTGAAGATACCAACTGGCAGGGTGGTACCGCCCCGGCCCTGGGCGCGGGGGCTAATATACGAATACCCGGGGGCTTAGGGAATTACCCCGTTGTCACTGCAGGCTCGCTTGTGGTGGGCGATCTTGATATTCAAAACGGTGCTTCGTTGCGGTTAAACGGAGCATCGGACCTAACGGTGGGCGGGACCTTTAGTAATTCCGGGACCCTGATTCTAGTTGGTAATGAAACCCTGAGTTTGACTCTCCCTCTGGGGAGCGGAACCGTCGAATTTTCCGGGGGTGTTGGTCCCTACAGCTCCTGGGCGGGATTAACCGAGTTTAATAACCTCAGGGTATCTGCAGGCACCTATCAGCCCGGGGATGACATTACCGTACATGGCAGTGTGACCCTGGCTGGTGGTACGGTTGAAGCCGGAACAACCACCTGGGATGTAAAACGCAATTGGAATCGGACCGGAGGAACCTTTACCGCCGGCACCTCCACCATCAATTTTTCCGGCACTCCCGCCACCACCATTTCCGGGTCCACCACCTTCGGGACATTCTCCTCAACAACCCCGGGTAAGCTCCTCACTATTACCGGGGGCACCACCCAAACCATGGCGAATCTGGTCATTACCGGGGCCGCCGGTTCCTTGATCCGTCTTAGAAGTACCGACGGAACCGCCTACACCCTGACACCCACCGCCCATACTGTGGAGTATGCCGATATCGCCTGGTCCACCGTAACCGGCGGGGCTACAGCAAATTACTCCACGGATAGCCTGAACAACACCAATTGGACCTTCGCCAATACGGTGTTCCTCTGGACCGGGGGAAGCTCAACAGCCTGGGGCGACCCATTGAATTGGGATATCGGTGACGGCACGCCCGGGGACGATGGAACCCCCGGGATCGGGGACGCCGTGGTTATACGAAACAGGGCGAACGATCCGGTATTAGCCGCAGATACGGCAAACCTTGCTGATGTCACTATAGAAACTGGTGCTGTGCTGAACCTATCCGGGTTTAATATAGTTTTTAGCGGTGATTTGATTAACTCCGGCTCCATTATTGGTGCGGATAGCTGGACCAGCCCTTCTATCGGGGGCAGTGTGGATACCGGAGGAGCCACCATAACCTTTTCCTCCGCCTTAACCCTATCCGCCGACACGGTAATTAATTCCGGTGCGGGTAATGTGGTTTTTAACGCGGCAGCCACCGTTGACGGTTCCTACGGATTGACGGTTACATCAACGGGGACGAAAACCTTCGGCTCAGTAATCGGCGGGGGCGTGGATAAACCTACTTCCTTTACGGTTTCCGGGGCGGGCACGGCGACCTTTAGCGCCGCCTCCTACAGCTTCTCCGGTAATACCACCGTCATCTCAAGTCCTGCGGTCTACACGGCTGACACGGTCATTTCGGACCCCGATTCGATAACCTTCCAATCTACGGTCTCCATTGACACCGGGGTTACCCTGACATTGGAATCACCCCAAGAAGAATTTCAAAACGCTGTTTCGGGATTGGGCAGTCTGGAACTAAAACCCTATACAGCGGGATCCTCGGTTACCGTAATCGGCTCCAGCAATTTCGGGCAGACCGGTGGCTTGATTCTCGGGGGTGATTCGACTGATACGGTGGCCCTAACCGGCGGGATCAACTACACGGCCGCGGCTACTACCCTCCTTGGCACGATTACCAGCGGCACATCGGCAATTACTTTGGGTGATGTGACCCTCGGTTCGGCTGCTACCCTGGATACCCAGGCGACGGACGGCACCGGTGATTTGTCGGTAGGTGCGGTGACCGGGGCGACCTTTGACCTGACCTTGGATACCGGCCACTTCGCCGGAGCGGATATTTCAGGAACCAGTGTTGCCGGGGTTGGCACGCTTACGTTACGAGATGCAGGCACCGTAACCTTCACCGGCACGGTGGGCGCCGGAACGGTGGCAGTCACCGACGCGGTGACCCTCGTAGACTTCCAGGATGCGGTAACCGCCACGACCTTGACGGTTCCGGGCACTGCGACGGCCTACGATGTTCAGATGACCGGAGCGAGCGGAACGATTACCGACCCGGTGACCTTTGCGAATACCGGAGACCTGACCCTGGGACAAGCCGGGGGAACATTGAGCTTTACCGGGGGGCTGACGGCAACTGCCAATGCTACCCGAACCCTGAATGGAAGTATTGTAAGCAGTAACGGGCCGATGAGTTTCGGTGATGTGACTCTCGGTTCTGCTGTAACCCTGGATACCCAGGCGACGGACGGCACCGGGGATCTATCGGTGGGCGCGGTGACCGGGGCGACCTTTGACTTGACTCTGGATACCGGCCACTTCGCCGGAGCGGACATTTCTGGAACCAGTGTGGCCGGGGTTGGTACGCTTACTCTTCGTGATGCGGGGACGGTGACCTTCACCGGAACGGTGGGGGTGGGAACGGTGGCAGTCACCGACGCGGTGACCCTTGTAGACTTCCAGGATGCGGTAACCGCCACGACCTTGACGATTCCGGGCACAGGGACCG